>NZ_JBFBGK010000058.1:0-49887 GCF_040684615.1 Streptomyces sp. NPDC089919 | reverse complement strand
TTGCAGTTGACCATCACGGTCTCGTAGCCCGCGTCGCTCAGGGCGAAGGAGGCGTGGACGCAGGAGTAGTCGAGGGCCCCTCGTACACCGTGCCGTCCCGGACCCCACCCGGGACGGCACGGCCGTCAGGCCCCGGTCACCGCGATGGCGGCCACCGGGCAGGCCCGGGCCGCCTCGCGCACCAAGGGGCCCCGGCCGCCGGCGGCCTCCGGGAGCAGGGCGCTGAAGCCGTCGTCGTCCTGGGTGAACACCCCGGGCGCGGTCAGGGCGCACTGGCCGGCGCCGATGCACCGGTCGCGGTCGATCTCGATGTCCATCGCAGCAGACTCCTTCTCACCAGGTGGCGGGGAGTTCGAGCATCCCCTGGATCGTGTCCCCCGGCTTGAAGGCGATCTCCTCCGGCGGCGCCGCCAGCCGCAGCCCGGGCAGCCGCGCGAAGAGGGTGCCCAGCGCGATCTCCATCTCGGCCCGGGCGAGGTTCTGCCCGAGGCACTGGTGGATGCCGAAGCCGAAGGCGACGTGGTGGCGGGCCGGCCGGTGCCAGTCCAGGACGTCGGGGTCGGGGTAGACGGCGTCGTCCCGGTTGATCACCGAGGTGGCGAAGACCACCCCGTCGTCGGGCCGCACCACCACCCCGCCGACCTCGACCGGCTCCCGGGCCACCCGCAGCATCCCGTCCGCGATGGACAGGTAGCGCATCAGCTCCTCGACGGCGGCCGGCAGCAGCGCGGGGTCCGCCCGCAGCTCGGCCAGCTGCTCCGGGTGGTTGAGCAGGGTGAAGGTACCGAGGGAGATCATGTTGGCGGTGGTCTCGTGGCCGGCGATCAGCAGGATCGCGGCCAGCGACACCAGCTCCTCGACGTCCAGCTCGCCGGTGGCCAGCCGCTGCTGCACCAGCTCGTCCAGCAGCCCCTCGCCCGGCTCGGCGCGCTTGCGCAGGATCAGCTCCCGCAGGTAGCCGTTGATCAGGTCGCGGGCCTCCTCCACGTCGGAGGCGTCCGGACCGCGCAGCAGGCGGCGCGACTGCGCCTCGAAGAACTCGTGGTCCGCGTACGGCACTCCGAGCAGCGCGCAGATCACCATCGAGGGCAGCGGCAGCGCGAAGGCCGAGACGAGCTCGGCGCCGGGCCCCCGGGCCACCATGTCGTCGATCAGCCGGTCCACGGTCTCCTGGATGCGGGGCCGGAGCGCCGCGGTCCTCTTGAGGGTGAAGGCCGGGATCAGCATCCGCCGCTGCACGGCGTGTTCGGGGTCGTCGGCGCCCAGCAGGGCGGTGCGCCGGTTCGCGAGCCCCCGGAAGCGGGCCGTCGGCATCGGGAAGGCCGCCCGGGTGCGGTCCGCGGAGAGCCGGTCGTCGGCGAGCAGGGCGCGCGCCTCGGCATGGCCGGTCACCACCCAGACGGACCGGCCGTCGAAGAGGGTGACCCGGGAGAGCGGCCGGTCCTCGCGGAGCGGCTGGTAGGCGGTGGGCGGGTGGTAGGGGCAGGTGCGGTCCTGAGGGAAGGAGACGGGTTCCGGCATCGTGGCACCTCGCTGACGCTGACTTGGTTGCCTTCCGCCATTACATGCCTCAGGCACCTATCTGGCCCATAGCGCATTCGGCCAAACCGACCGAGTTCCCCCGAGCGGCCGCAAAGCACCCGTCCGCGCAGCCCGGACGGCGGGGCGCACGCGGGCGGAAAGGGGCGCGTACGCGAGGAGGTGCGCCAGCTTCCGGAGAAAAGCGAAAGACGCCCCGCACCGAAGGGGAGGTTTCCGGTTGGCTAGTACGTGAGAGCACAGCCACTCACCGGCTGCCGGACCTGGGGCCAGGCACGCCCGGCCATCGCACGCACCACCGGAAGGATTCGCGTCGTCGTGGATCTCCTCGAGAATGCCGCGTCCGTGCCCATAGCCGAACCCAGGGTCCGCTCGTTCGTCAGAGAGGTAGCCGCCGCGTCGGCCGGCGGTGACAGTGGTCAGCCGTGGGGGTGCGCATGAGCGAAGGCGAGTTCGACCCTTTCGGAGACCAGACGGTCTCCAACGAACTGTCGGGAGTCCTGCCGGTGGAGTACACCGCGTTCCACTCGCAGCACCACCGCGCCTACCTCTGCTACGCCCACCTCCAGTTGGGAACCCGGCAGGACGCCGTCGACGTCGTCGACGACGTGTTCACCTTCCTCCTCAAGGTCTGGCCCCAGGCCCTCCGGGAGTCCAGCCTGCACGGGTTCGCCTGGTCGGTCCTGCGCGAGCACGTCGAGCGCCGGCTCGCCCTGCTGTGCAGAACCCCGGCCATGGTGGAGACCGCCTGGCTGGCGGCGCTGCGCCGCTCCAAGCGGCAGCGGCTGGAACTGCACGGCGCCAGACTCGCCTTGTACGCGGCCATCGCCGAACTGCCTGAACGCGACTACGACATCGCCCTGCTCGCCTTCCTCGGCGGCTACAGCGAGGAGCGGGTGGCGCAGATGATGGGCATCAGCACCGCCGCGGTCCGTTCCAAGATCCGGGGCGCCCGCCGCGCCCTGTCCAGGAAACTCGGGCTCGACTGGGCCGCCGGAGAGGAGAAGGACCAGTGACGGACCAGACACGGGACCTGACGACCGTGCTGTGGGAAGTGACCGTGGCCCTTCAGGACGCCGAGGCCCTTGCCGACGAGTACGCCGGGTACGACGAGGACGCGGCGCGCCGCCGGATCGCCCGCCGGGTGGTGGCCGACCGCATCCGGGCCGCCTCCGGCGGCACCCCGCGCACCACCGGCCGCCCGCTGCCCGCCCGGCGCCGCTCCGGCGCCCCCCGCGGCGGCCGGCCCGCCACCGGGCCCGACCCGGACACCCTGGTCCTCGACGCCGCCTGCCACGTCCGGGCCGCCCGGGGGCTGGACGCGCTCGCCGGGCACATCGTCGACAGCCCGGAGTTCGTCGAGCTGGCCCTGGGCGCCGGCTGCTGGCCGCACGGCCAGGAGTCGGCCCTGCTGCTGGGCTCCCTGCTGCACCTGGGCGGGCGCCTCGAAGGCGCCCAGTTCTGGTTCCAGTACGCGGCCGGCGCCGGCTCGGGCACCGCCGCCCGATGTCTGTACCTCCTGCACCTCTCCCGGGCCGAGATCGGCACCGCCCGGCACTGGATGAGCCAGGCGCTGCTGCTGCCCCCCGACTCGGGCCTGCCGGCGCTGCCGGCGCTGCCCGACGGACTGGAGGAGGCCCTGGGCGCCTCGGTGATCTGGACCTCACCCCCCATCACCACCCAGGACCTCACCTTCCTGCCCTTAGACCTCGCCCCCACCGCCGCCGAGCGGCCCCGGCGGGAGCGGCCGCGGCTGCCGCTCGCGCTGCGCCGCGCGGTGGCCGCCCTGGTGCCCGAGGAGGACCCGGACCTCGGCGAGATCGTGCTGCCCGGTCCCGCGCTGGCCGTCGCCCTCGCCCGGCACGCCGGGCTCAACCCCCGGCACCTGACCGAGGAGGCCAGCGTCTGGGCGCCCGGCCCGCTGCGGGCCCCCGGCCTCACCCACGACGCCCAACAGGTCCCGGCCGCCGGCCCGGAGCCGACGGCCCTGGTCTCCGTCCACCGCGCGCTGCGCGTCCTGGAGGTCGTCCACCGCTTCTCGGGCGGCGTCAGCCAGGTGCAGATCGCCCGGCAGACCGGGCTGTCCTCGCTGCTGCTGGCCACCGTCCTGGGGCAGTTGGTGCGGGCCGACCTGGTCACCCCGCTCGGCCCGGACGCGTACGTCGCCGGCTCCGCGCTGCGGCTGACCGGGGCGGTCGCGGGTACCGGCATGGGACAGCTCCAGGACACGCTGGCCTGGGTCCGGGACGCGGTCGGCGCCGCCGTCTACGTCAGCCGGTACACCGACGGCGAGATCACCATCACCCAGTACGCCGACGGCCCCGCCGCGCCCGTGGTCGAGGAGTGGGTGGACTTCCGCGAGGCCGGACACGCCTCGGCGGTCGGCAAGGCCCTGCTCACCCAGCTCGACTACGACAGCCGGATGGACCACCTCACCCGGCACCGGATCGCCCGGCTGACCGCGCACACCATCACCAACGAGCGGGTGCTCTTCCACCAGCTCGACGACCGGATGCCCGGCGAGGCCCTGCTCGACCTGCAGGAGTACCGGCTGGGCACGGTCTGCGCGGCGGTGCCGATCACCTCGGGACCGAACGCCGAATGCGTGGCGCTGTCCCTGCCGGCGCCCGATCCGGAGCGGTTGCGCCAGGCCGCCCGGACGCTCCAGAGCGAGGCGGCGACGGTCCTGCTGGCCCTGCTGGTGACGGGCAGCGCGCCCACCGCCCCGGCCGGCGCCGCGGCCGGGCCCCGGGAGCACGAGCGGATCGTGCTGAGCGGCACCGGCCGGGGCTGAGCGCGCGGGCCGCCGGCCCCGGGTCAGTCCCGGAGCCGGCGGCCCAGTGTGTCCACCGCGGCGATCAGCCGGTCCCAGAAGAGTTCCGTCTCCAGGGTGACCGCCACCTGTGCGTTGACCGGCCGGCCGAGCACCCCGTGCAGGTCGACCACGGTCGCCCCGCGGGTCTGCGTCCCGTGCAGTTCCACCGCGACCGGCGCCGGTACGCAGTGCACGATCCCGGGGTCGATCACCCGCGCCACCGCCACCGGGTCGTGCACCGGCGGGGCCGCGAAGCCGAACACCCGCCGGTAGCGGGCGGTGAAGAAGGTCAGCAACTCCACGCACAGTGAGCCGAGCGGGGTGCCCAGGGCCTCGAGCCGGGCCAGCACCTCGGGGGTGGCCAGCGCCTGGTGTGTGACGTTCAGCCCGCACATGGTCAGCGGTACCCCGCTGCGGAAGACCACGTCCGCGGCCTCCGGGTCCACGTGGACGTTGAACTCGGCGGCCGGGGTGGTGTTGCCGCGCTCGGTGGAGCCGCCCATCAGGACGATCTCCCGGATCCGCGGGGCGACCTCGGGATAACGCGTCAGCAGCAGCGCGATGTTGGTGAGCGGGGCGGTCGGCACCAGCGTCACCGGCTCCGGATGCTCCGTCAGGATCCGGTGCATCAGCTCGACCGCGTGCTCCGGCGCCGCCGGTACCGTCGGTTCCGGGAAGCGGGGCCCGTCCAGCCCCGACTCCCCGTGCACCTCCGCGGCCACCCGCAGCGGCTCGATCAGCGGCCGGTCGCAGCCCGCCGCGACCGGCACGTCCCGGATCCCGGCGACCGTGCACACCCGGCGGGCGTTGAGGGTGGTCTTCGCCAGCGTCTGGTTCCCGGCGACCGTGGTGATCGCCAGCAGGTCCACCGCGGGATCCCCGGCGGCCAGCATGATCGCCAGTGCGTCGTCGTGCCCGGGATCGCAGTCGATGATGACCGGACGCGCCATGCCCCACTCCTCGCCGCCGGGTTCAGGAGCCCCAGTCTCACATCCGGGCGGGCCCGCCCGGCAGACAACCGCGCAGGAACTCCGGGTCCACCCGGTCCAGTCCGGCGGCGAAGGTACGGCCCGGCGATTCCGGTACCGCCATCATCGAGGGCACCACCAGCACCCCGCACCCGGCCGCCTCGGCGGAGGCCGCGCCGTCGGGGGAGTCCTCCACCGCGACGCACTCGGCCGGGGCCAGTCCGAACCGCTCGGCGGCGGCCCGGTACGGGTCCGGGTGCGGCTTGGTGAGCGCGGTGTCGTCGGCGGAGAGCGTGAAGGCGAACGGCACATGGGCCAGGGCGCCGCCGACGACGCTGTCCACCACCACCCGGGGCGAGGCGCTGACCAGCGCGAAGGGCACGCCGTCCCGCTCCAGCGCGGTCAGCAGCCGCTGGGCGCCGGGCCGCAGCGGGGCGCCGGCCTCGACCCGGCCGAAGAAGGCGGCCGTCAGGGCCTCGCCGACCGCGGCCACGTCCCCGCCCCCGGTGACCGAGACCAGGTGCGCGGCGGTGTCCGGGACGGCCCGCCCCACCACCTCGCCGGCGTCCGCCTCGGTCAGCGCGTACCCCAGTCCGGCGGCGATCTCCTCGGTGGTGCGCCACCACAGGACCTCGGTGTCGACCAGGGTGCCGTCCATGTCGAACAGGACGGCGCCGAGCCCGCTCATGCGGCCGTCCCCGCGGTCACGGCCGCCTCGGCGGCGACCACCAGGACCGGCCGCTGGGCCAGGGACATGGTGGCGCGGCTGCCCGGGGTCAGCGCCCCGGCGTCGCGGGACGGCAGGTCGGCCTTGATCCGGGTACCGCCGGGCAGTTCGAGCAGGACGCGGGTGACCGGGCCGAAGAAGGAGGTGCCGGCCACGGTCGCGGTGCCCTGCGGGTCCGCGGTGGCGGTGACGTTCTCCGGCCGGACCAGGACCTCCACGGTCCGGGTCGCGGGGACCGGGCCGTCCACGGGCAGCCGGGCGCCGGCCACCTCGACCTCGGCGCCGCCGTCCGCGGTGAGCCGGCCGGGCAGCCGGTTCATGGAGCCGATGAACTCGGCGACGAAGGGCGTGGCGGGCCGCTCGTACAGCTCGGCCGGGGCCGCGCACTGCTCCAGGCGGCCGGCGTTGAGCACCGCGACCCGGTCGGCCATGGACAGCGCCTCCTCCTGGTCGTGGGTGACGAAGATGGTGGTGATGCCCAGCGACAGCTGGAGGCGGCGGATCTCCTCGCGGAGGTTGGCGCGGACCTTGGCGTCCAGGGCGGACAGCGGCTCGTCGAGCAGCAGGACCCGGGGCCGCAGGGCCAGGGCGCGGGCGAGCGCGACGCGCTGCTGCTGGCCGCCGGACATCTGGTGCGGGTAGCGGTCGCCGTGCTCGGGCAGGCCGACCAGGTCCAGCAGCTCGGCGGCCCGCTCGCGGCGCCGGCCGGCCGGGACCTTGCGGACCCGCAGGCCGAAGGCGACGTTCTCGCGGGCGTTCAGGTTGGGGAAGAGGCTGTACGACTGGAAGACCATGCCCGCGTCCCGGCGGTTGGCCGGGACGCCGGTGATGTCCCGGCCGTCGACCAGCACCTCGCCGGAGTCGGGCTGCTCGAAACCGGCGAGCACCCGCAGGGCGGTGGTCTTGCCGCAGCCCGAGGGGCCCAGCAGCGCGATGAGCTCGCCCGGCTCCACGGTCAGGTCGAGGCCGTCGAGGGCCACGGTCTTGCCGAAGGCCCGGCGCAGCCCGCGGAACTCGACCCGCGCGCCGGGGGCGTCCGTCTCGGGCTTGCGGGCCGCGGGAAGGGTGGTGGACATCAGGACTGGCTCTCCTTGCGGGAGGTGGGGGTGGGGGTGCCGACGGCGGCCTGCGGGGCGGTCCCCGCCCGCGACAGCAGGAGCAGCAGCCCCCAGGTGATGACGAGGCTGAGGATCGAGACGGCCACCGACATACGGGCCTGGGCCCCGGAGATGGAGACGATCCAGACGGCGAAGGGCTGGAAGCCGAGCAGCGAGGCGATGGTGAACTCGCCCAGGACCAGGGCCAGGGTGAGGAAGGCCGCGCCGGCCAGGGCGGTGCGCAGGTTGGGCAGCAGCACCCGCAGGACGACGTACGGCCAGCTCGCGCCGCAGCTGCGGGCGGCCTCGACGAGGGTCGGTACGTCCACCGCGCGCAGGCCCGCGTCCAGCGACCGGTGGACGAAGGGCAGCGCCAGCACCGTGTACGCGAGGACCAGGACGATCGGGAAGTCCTCGTTCTGGATGGCGATGAAGGTCTGGTAGAGCGGGGTCTTCGACAGGTGCTCCGGCCCCCAGCGCAGGACCGTGCTCAGTCCGGTGACCAGCGCGATCGGCGGGACCACCAGCGGCAGCAGGCAGACCACCTCGACCACCGGGCGGAGCCGGGGGGAGCCGAGCCGGACGGCGAGCAGCGCGGGTACCGTCAGCAGCAGCGACAGCGCGATGGTGGCGGCGGCAAGTCCGAGGGAGAGCAGCAGGCTCTGGCTGAAGCCGTCGGCGGACAGCAGCTCGGTGTAGGCCTCGAAGGAGACGCCCTGGCCGGGCACGTGCACGGTGAAGACGAAGGAGGCGACCAGCGGCAGCAGGAAGTAGCCGCCGGCCAGGCCCAGCACCAGCCCGCGCCAGACGCGGGGCCGGCGCCGGGTCCGGCGGACCCGGCCGGTCCCGGCCGCGGCGGGTGCCGGGCCGGCGGTCGGGGCCGCCTCCGGGGCGGTCGGGGTCATCGCAGCCATCGGGCGCTCCGTCGCTGAAGGGGCAGGTAGACCGCCATGACCAGGCCGGCGATCAGGATCATGTCGAGGCCGAGGGCCAGCGCGACGTTCTCCTGGCCGGTCAGCACGTTGCCGGAGAGCGCGTCGGCGATCTTCAGGGTGACCAGCGGGACCGAGCCGCCGACCAGCGCCGCGGCGGTCGCATGGGCGGCGAAGGCGGTGCCGAAGAGCAGCACGAACCCGCCGAGCAGCGACGGGGCGAGGACCGGCAGGCCCACGTGGCGCCAGAACTGCCAGCTGCTCGCGCCGTTGTTGGCCGCCGCCTCGCGCCACTGGGGGCGCAGTCCGTCCAGCGCCGGGGTGATCACCAGGACCATCAGCGGGATCAGGAAGTACAGGTAGACCACGGCCAGTCCGGTGAAGGAGTACAGGCTCCAGCCCAGGTCCTCGAGGGAGGCGAGCTGGGTGACGACGCCGGAGATGCCGAGGGTCGCGATGAACGCGAAGGCCAGCGGGACGCCGCCGAAGTTGGCCAGCACGCCCGAGGCGGTCAGCGTGGCCTCGCGCAGGGTCCGGGACCGGGAGGTGACCACGGCCTGGGCGATCAGCACCCCGAGCACCCCGCCGATCAGTGCGGTGAGGGCGGAGAGCTTGACGCTGCCGACCAGGGAGTCGGCGTACGGGCCCTGGAGCGAGCGGGCCAGGTGCTCGGTGGTGAACCGGGTGGCCCCGGCCGGGTCGGTCTGGGTGACCGCGCCGTAGGCGATGGCGCCCAGCGGGACCCCGAAGCACAGGGCCGTGAAGACGAGGAGGGGGAGGGCGGCCGGCCAGGTGCGGGGGCCGCGCCGCCGACGGCCGGTGCCGTCGGCGGCTCCCCGGTGAGGGGTGGTGGTGGCGGACATCAGGAGAGGGCCTTGTCCCACTTCTGCGCGAGGGCGGCCTTGGCGTTGTCGAGCTGGGCCGAGGCCGGGAAGGACGGGGTGCCGGCGACCTGCGGGAGCTTGGCGACGAAGCCCTGGTCGGCGGTCTTGTCCTGGGTCATGACCGGGAGCAGGACCGGGCGGGCGTAGCCCTTGAGCCACAGGTTCTGGCCCTCGGCGCTGTACAGGAACTCCATCCACAGGCGGGCGGCGGCCGGGTTCGGCGCCTCCTTGTTGATGGCCTGGGAGTAGAACTGGGCGTAGACGCCGTCCGTGGGGACGGCGACCTTCCAGTCGACGCCCTTGTCCTTGAACTGGTCGGCGTAGCCGGCGTTCAGGTAGTCCCAGTCGATGCTGATGGGCGTCTCGCCCTTCTCGACGGTGGCCGGGGTGGACTCGACCGGGATGAAGTTGCCGGACTTCTTCAGCTTGGCGAAGAAGTCGATGCCGGGCTGGATGTCGTCGAAGGAGCCCTTGTTGGCGAGGGCCGCCGCGTAGACGCCGCCGAAGGCCGAGCCGGACTTGGTCGGGTTGCCGTTGAGCGCGACCTTGCCCTTGTACTCGGGCTTGAGCAGGTCGGCGAAGGTGGTCGGGCAGGTCTTGATGCGCTTGGCGTCGCAGCCGATGGAGACGTAGCCGCCGTAGTCGTTGTACCAGCGGCGGGCGGTGTCCTTCTGGCCGGCCGGGATCTTGTTCCAGGCGGCGACCTCGTACGGGGCGAACAGGCCCTCGGCCGCGCCGCTGCGGGCGAAGGCGATGCCCAGGTCCAGGACGTCGGGGGCGCGCTTCTGGCCCTTGCGGGACTTGACGGCCGCGATCTCGTCGGCGCTGGAGGCGTCCGGGTTCTCGCTCTTGACCTTGACCTTGTACTTGGCCTCGAAGGCCTTGATGACCTCGCCGTAGTTCGCCCAGTCGGCCGGGAGGCCGATGACGTTCAGCGTGCCTTCCTTCTGCGCGGCCTTGACCAGCGCGTCCAGCCCGCCGAGGTCGGCGGCGGAGGTGGCGGCGCCCGGCTGCACCTTGCCCTTGCCGTCGGCGCTGTCGTCGGGGGCGGCACCGCAGGCGGTGAGGGAGGTGAGGACGGCGGCGCCGAGCAGCGCGGCCACGCCGAGGCGAGCGGAGGAACGGAACACGGTCTCTCCCGGAGACGATGACTGGGGGGAATCAACTTGTCTGAACAAGTCGCCCTCAGTTCGCCCGGGCCCGCTATACGGATGGTGAACGGCGCATGTCATACGCGGCACGGCTCGAAGAAGACGCAGGGGTGGCCGAAACCGACCGTGACAGGGGGCCTCCGGGCCGGGACCGGACGTACTCTTCGAGCGTCGGCGGGAGGTTAGGGTGACGCCGGAACGATCTTCGAACGAGGGGTGAGGGGGCGTACGGATGGGGTCCACCCGGTACGTGGAGATCGCTGAGGAACTGCGCCGGGCGATCGTCGCCGGGCAGTACCCGGTGGGCGCGCAGCTGCCGTCGGAGAGCGCGCTGGGGGCCCGTTGGTCGGTCTCCCGGGGTACCGTCCGCGAGGCGCTGGCGCTGCTCGCGACCGAGGGCCTGATCGGCTCCCGGCAGGGCGCGCGGCGGATCGTGCTGCGGCAGGAACGGCGGCACAGTTTCGCCGAGTTGAACAGCTTCGCCCAGTGGGCGCAGGGCATGGGGCACCGGGTCACCAGCCGGTTCCTCAGCCGGGTCCGGCGACCGGCGGGGCCGGAGGAGGCCGAGCGGCTGGGGCTGGCGCCGGGTACCGGGATCCTCGTCGTGCTGCGGCTGCGCGACCTGGACGGGGAGCCCACCATGGTCGAGCGCACCGCGTACGCGGACTGGGTCGCGGAGGCCGTGGAGGCCCTGCCGGAGGACTGCCGGTCGGTGATGGACAGCCTCGCCGAGGAGGCGGGCATCGTGGCCCACTACGGCGAGCACCTGATCGACGCGCTGGCCGCCGGCAGCGAGGACGCCCGCCTGCTGGGCGTCCGGCGGGGTACCCCGCTTTTGCGCCAACGGCACGTCTCCAGCACCGCCGCCGGCCGCCCGATCGAGTGGACGGACGACCGCTACCGGGCCGGCAGCGTCACCTTCAGTGTGAGCAACTCGTCGGTAGCCGCGCCGCTGGAGCGGCATGCGGGGGAGGACCTGCCGCCGCGCCGGGGTGGCGGGGCGGGGTGAACGGGGCTCGATCCGGAGCGAGTTGGTCCGGATCGTCGGCCCGTCCTCGGGCGTGCCGCCGGGGTCCGGCCCTGGACCTGATCGCGGGGATCGGCCGTGCACCTGATCCCGGTAATCAGCCCTGGGCCTGATCCCGGGGGTTCAGCCGTGGATGTGAGCCCGCGGGTTCAGCCTTGCACGGACGTCTTGCGGTAGAGGTCCCGGTCCAGCTCGCGCACGTCCCACGACAGGTGCAGCAGGCCGCCCGGCGGCGGTGCGGCGTGCTCGGCCAGCAGGTCCAGCAGCGCCTCGCTCAACCGCGTGCGCAGCGCCGCAGGCCGGCCGGCCAGCAGCTCGATCACGCCGGCCGCCAGGGCCTGCCCCGGGGCGCCGTCCCCGACGTGGACGTCCTCGGCCCGCCGGAAGCGCGTCTTGCAGTCCTCCGGGGCGGCGTCGACCAGGGCGACGGTCAGCGCGTGGGCGGCGGCGGCGAAGGCCGGCCGGTCCAGGACCACCCCGTCCGAGAGGTCGACGATCAGCTGCGGCATGGGGGGATCCTTCCGGTGTCAACTGCGGCCGATCCTAGGATGACCGGGTCATACGCTTGTACCCGGGCCACAGGGGCCCCGCACGGCACGGAGGAGTCCCGATGAGCGACAAGGCGCGCAAGCTGTTCGACGCGCTGGACCTGAACCACGACGGCGTGCTGACCCGGGCGGAGGTGATCTCCGCCCTGCGCACCAAGGGCCCGACCCTGGCGGCCAGTGGCGACCTGCCCTTCTGGGGCCTGGGCGACGCAGACGCGTCCTCGGCGCTCTTCGACGCCGCGGACCTCAATGGCGACGCCGTGCTCAGCTTCGAGGAGTTCTCCCGCGAGGTCGACCGCCGCTTCGGCTGGTGACGGCGGCCGCTCGCGTACGCCCCGGATCCGTGCCCGGTCCCCTCAGACCACCGCCAGCGGGACGAGGAGGGCGTAGGCCACGTCCGCCTCGACCGCGTAGCCGTACATGTCGGGGTGCTGGATCGGGGCGGTGAGCAGGACCACGCTCTCGCTGGCCCGGGCCGCGGCCACCCACTCCTCGGTCGCGCCGAGCGAGCCCTGGTACCAGGCGGCGCAGCTGCCGGGGCCGCTGACGACGAGCATGTCGTCCTCGCAGCGGTAGGCCGCGCCCCAGGTCTCCGCGGGCACCGCCCAGGCGTCGTAGTCGGTGAACCGATGCCAGCCGCCCTCGCGTATCGCCTCGTGGAACGGCCAGCGGGCCAGCCCCTCGGGGTCGAGCGCGACCTCCTGGTCGTCGGTGGTGAAGTGCACCATCGCCAACGCGTCGGGCCCGTCGGCGGTCCCCGCCCACGCATAGAGCGCCGTGAGCGCCGGGCCCTCGTCTTCGGCCTCCGCGGTCTCCGGGTGGGGGTACGACGCGTCGTCGACGGGGGCGTACGGGTCCTGGGGGTACGGGGTGGGTCCCGCGGGGTCGTGCGCGTACGGGGTGGACCCTGCCGGGCCGTGGGCGTACGGGGCCGGGTGGGCCGGGAGCGGGCCGTCGAGGAAGGGGTCCGCGGGGAGCGGGCCGTCCAGGTACGGGTCCGCGGCGTACGGGGCCTGGTGCGGGGCCGCCGGGTGCTGGTCCGGGTGGGGGACGTGAGTGCTCATGCCCCGATTGTGGTCCATGGCCCTCGGGGTGCCGGAAAGGCCCCCTTGGTCGGGAAGGCCGGGGGTGCCTCGGGCTTGGTCGCGGGTGGCTCGGACCTGACCGCCCGTCGGCGGGTGCGGCCCGGGCCCTCCCTGACCGCCCGTCGGCTCGCTCCCGGGCAGGGCGGCCTCGCGGTGCGGCCCGGCCATCCCAGCCGCGCGGCGATTGAGCGCACCGGCGCGGAGCGTCGGTACGGGGTCCGGGGCTTGCCCCGGTTTCGGGAAGGGGCGGGGAGGGGACAGCTCCGCGCAGCGGCCAGGCTCCGCCCCGGCCCCCCCGCGCCTCAAGCGCCGGCGGGGCTGGGATGGCCACTCCCCGGCGGGGCGGGAGCGCAAAGGGTGGGCGCGGCCCAGGTTTCGGGGCGCTGCCCCGGACCCCGCGCCTCAATCGCCGGCGGGGCTGGATTTGCCGGGTCCCCGGGCCGGGATGCCAGGGGGCGGGCGGGAGATGCCCGGGGGTTACGGGGAGAACGTGCCGTGGCGGCCGGCGCCGGCGGTGAAGGCGGCGGCACCGGCTCGGGTCTCGCCGGAGGTCAGGGGGACCAGGCCGTGGCGGTGTTCGGCGGCCAGGGCGTCCGCCTCGGACAGGCCCGCCTGGTCGAGGACCGAGAGGCGGTCGTGCCGCAGGCACAGTTGGGGGAAGGCGGCGATCTCGCGGGCCAGCCGCTCGGCGGCCTCGCGGGCCGCCCCCGGCGGCACCAGCCGGTTGGCGAGGCCCATGGAGTGGGCCTCCGCGGCCCCGACGGGACGCCCCGTCAGGATCAGGTCCATGGCCCGGCTCTCGCCGATCAGCCGCGGCAGCCGGACCGTGCCGCCGTCGATCAGCGGCACGCCCCAGCGGCGGCAGAACACGCCGAAGACGGCGTCCTCCTCCACCACCCGCAGGTCGCACCAGAGCGCCAGTTCCAGACCGCCCGCCACCGCGTGCCCCGACACCGCCGCGATCACCGGCTTGGTGAGCCGGAGCCGGGTCGGCCCCATCGGGCCGTCGGCCCCCTCCTCCGGCGGCAGGACCGTGTTGCCCCGCTCGCCGCCGACCGCCTTGAGGTCGGCGCCGGCGCAGAAGGTGCCGCCGGCTCCCCACAGGACCGCCACCGCCGCCGCGTCGTCCGCCTCGAACTCCCGGAAGGCGGCGGCCAGCAGGGCGGCCGTGGGCCCGTCGACGGCGTTGCGCACCCCGGGCCGGTCGAGGACGACGGTGAACACCGGGCCGTCCCGCTCGATCCGCACCGCAGCTTCCTTCTCGCTCACCACGCACCCCTCCTGGCCGGTCGGATGCCCATTGTGCGGGGCGGCGGCGGCCGGCGCCATCACGTCTCGTGACGACGGGAATTCGCGAGGTGAAGGAAAAGGTGAACCCTTGACTGAATTCATGTCAGCAACGAATTCCGTAGATCTCGATATGGTAACGACGTCGCCCTGAAGGCCTGGACCATTCTGGGCTCGGATTGCCAACATGCGTACGGCATAAGGAAATTGACGGATCATCAAATTGAACCGCTTGGTAACGGATCGGAATATCCGCGCAGTTCCGGGGTGGTCTCCGCTTTGTCCGAATTTCTGGGCGGCCGGTATCTGGCAGGCTGCGGCGCACCCGGTTTCCGGACCCAAGATTGAGGTGTGCATGACCAGCCATCGCCGTGTGAGAGAGCAGCGCAATCGCCATCGCCGCCGACGCGGGCTCATATTCGGCTCCGGCGCCGCCGTGGCCGCGGCCGCCGTGATCGCCGCGACCTTCGTCTACGACGGGGGTCTCGAAGGCGCCCAGGCCACACCGCTGGCACAGCCCGTCCCGGGGGCGGTGTCGGGCCCCGCGGCGGCCCCCGCCCGCGACCGGGAGCCCGCCCCGCTGACCGTGGCCCCCGCCGACCAGCCGGCCCGCGGCATGGTCTACGACGGACTCAAGGTGGCGCCCAAGGGCGACCGCTGCGCCGGCGTCTACCGCACCGACGCCGGACTGTGCACGCACGGCCCGGACGCCCCGCCCGCCGGGGTGGACATCCACAAGGACACCCCGCCGGCCGTCCCCGCCCGGGCCCGCGCCGTCGATCCGGCCCGCAGTGCCAACACCCCCGCCGGCAGCGGTCGTTCTCAGGACGCGCCCGCCGCCGAGGCCAGGGCCGACGCCCGGTCCGCCACCTCCACCGCGCCCAAGGCCCCGGCCGCGACGACGGCCGGCGGTCAGGCCGCCGCGGGGCCGGCCGCCGCCGGACCGGCCGGCCAGACCGTGGCCTGTGACGGCGACGGCACCAGCGGCAACCGCGTGCAGGTGGTCTACGCGCACGGACCCGGTCGCGACCGGTACGCGAGCTACCTGGAGTCCTTCCGCAAGTGGGCCGCAGACGCCGACCTCATCTACTCGGCCAGCGCCAAGGAGACCGGCGGGGTCCGGCACATCCGCTACGTGACCGCCGCGGACTGCACGCCCAGCGTGCTGAACGTCGAGCTCTCCGACTCGGCCCTCGCGGAGTTCAGCGCCACCAACTCCGCCCTCGCCGCCAAGGGCCTGGGCCGGCGCGACCGCAAGTACATGATCTTCGCCGACACGCAGGTGTACTGCGGCATCGGCACCTTCAACGGTGACGAGCGGCCCGGCCAGGACAACCTCAGCAACTTCGGCCCCTCGTACGGGCGCTCCGACACCGGCTGCTGGGGCGGTCACACCGCGGCCCACGAACTGGGCCACAACCTCGGCGCCGTGAACAATAGCGCCCCCAACTCCAGCAAGGGTGCGCACTGCACGGACGAGTGGGACGTCATGTGCTACTCGGACACCCCGTACTACCCGAAGATGCGCAACGTCTGCACCGATCAGGCGAGCGAGAACATCCTCGACTGCAACCACGACGACTACTTCAACACCGCTCCGAAGCCGGGTAGTTACCTCACCACGCACTGGAACATCGCCGACAACCAGTTCCTGATGCGGGGCAAGGGCGACGGCGGCGGCACCGGCCCGACCCCGACGCCCACCCCGACCACCCGGCCGGGCGCCGGACCGGACGTGACGGTGGGCCAGATCCGCTCGGACTCGGCCGTGGCCAGCTGGCCCAAGGTCGCCGGGGCGTTCTGGTACCAGGTCCTGCTCGACGGCCGGCACCTCACCTGGACGCAGT
Source organism: Streptomyces sp. NPDC089919 (assembly GCF_040684615.1). Classification (NCBI taxonomy): domain Bacteria; kingdom Bacillati; phylum Actinomycetota; class Actinomycetes; order Kitasatosporales; family Streptomycetaceae; genus Streptomyces; species Streptomyces sp. NPDC089919. Next base: position 33,980 of record NZ_JBFBGK010000058.1, on the reverse strand, counting down.
CGACCGTGCTGCGGATCTACCACCTGGCCCCCGGGACCGCCCACAAGGTCGCCGTCTCGGTGCGCGACCGGGCCGGCAAGGACAGCGGCCCGGGCCGGGCCGCCTCCTTCCGCACCACCGCGGCGGGCGGCGGCACCACCCCGGGCGCCCGCTACCTGCTCGGCAACGGCAGCACCGGCACCGCCGCGGAGATCTGGGGCGGCCGCACCGCCGACAACACCGTGCTGGTCGGCGCCCAGGCCACCGGGTACGCCCAGCAGCAGTGGTACTTCGACGACGCGGGCAGCGGCACCGTCCGGATCCGGTCCGCCGTCTCCGGCAAGTGCCTGCAGCCCGGCGGGGCGCCGCGCGCCACCATGTGGGTGGCCCAGCAGCCCTGCGGTTCGGCCGCCGGCCAGCGCTGGCGGGTACGGTCCCGCTCCGGCGCGGTGACCGTGACCGACCGCAGCGGCGCCTTCGCCCTGTCCGTCAGCAACCGGCCGTACTACGGCGCCTGGCTGCTGGAGCTCCAGCCCGCGGACGGCCGGGCCGTCCAGACCTGGGCCCTCCAGAAGGCCTGACCCGCACTCCGGCCGGTCCTCCTCCCGGCCGGTCCCGGCCCGGCGGGCGGCACTTCCCCAGCCGCCGCCCGCCGGCCACCGGGCGAGAGGGGCCCGGCGTCCGCGACCACCGCCGGCGCGTCCGTCGCACGCGGGCGCACCCGTCCGGCGGGTACGGCTCACGCCGACCCGTACCGGTCCGACGTCGGGCCCCTTCCGCCACACCAGAACCTCCCGCACCATCCCGGAGCACCGCACCATGCAGATACGAAGAACCGGCCGCGCCCCCCTCACGGCCCTGGCCGCCGTCTCCCTCGCCCTGGCCCTGCCGGGCACCGCGCAGGCCCACGGCGACACCCTGAAGGTGGTGGTCACCGGCCATCGGCAGGGGCACGTCACCACCACCGTCACCTGGGAGAACGACGGCGACCCGGTCGGTTCGGAGGAGCCGCTGGCCGCCATGGTCAACGCCGTCAGCGCCGACGGCAGCCGGGTCGCCGGGCCCTGGCGGCTGGTCCACGACGGGACCGATCCCGCGGCCTGGACCACAGAGCAGGCCCTGCCGGCGGGGACCTGGCGGGTGACCGTCGAGGCCGGCTACCCGGCGCTGGGCCGGGCCGAGACCCGCCTGACCGTGGCCGCGCCGGCCGCAGGTTCAGGTCCGTCCGCCGGCCCGGGCGCGGCCACCCCTGCGGGTGCGTCCGCCGCCCCCGCGCTCCCGTCCGCCGCCGCCTCGCAGCGGGCGGTCCGTACGCCCGTCCCGCCGCCCGGGCGGCGGGAGGTGGTGACCGAGTCCCACGACCGGGCCTGGTGGACCACCGCGGGGGTGGCCGTGGCGGCCCTGCTGGGCGCCGGCGCCGGCGCGGCCTGGCGGCGCCGCCGGGGCGGCTCCCGCTGACCACCGGCAACGGCGCGAAAGCGAGCCGGAGTCGAGCACCGGGGGAGAGGATGTAACCACCACAGGTGCGACAAAGAGGGGTGCGATGAAGCTCACGGTATTAGGAGCCAGCGGCGGGGTCGGTCAGGAGATCGTCCTGCAGGCCCTGGCGGCCGGACACGAGGTCACGGCCGTGGTGCGCGATCCGGGCCGGCTCCGGGTGCAGGGCCCTGCGCTGCGGGTGCACCGCTCGGACCTGTCCGACCCCGGCCAGTTGGCCGAGGCGCTCACCGGCCGGGACGCGGTGCTCTCCGGGCTCGGCGCCCGGGGGCGGGCCGCGGCGGTCGCCGGGATGGCGGCCACCCTGACCCGGGCGGTGCTCGCCGGGATGGAACGCGCCGACGTCACGCGGCTGTTGGTGGTCAGCGCGGCGCCGCTGGGCACCGCGCCGCCGGGCGAACCCCTCTTCGACCGGATCTACATGGCCACCGTCAAGTCCGTGCTGGCCCCGGTCTACACCGACCTGGCCGCGATGGAACGCGACCTGGCGCGCAGCACGGCCGAGTGGACCGCGGTGCGCCCGCCGATGCTCCGCAACTCCCCGCTGACCGCCCGCTACCGCACCGCCGTCGGCGGCAACCCGCGCAGCGCCCGCTCCGTCTCCCGCGCCGACGTGGCCCACGCCATGCTCACCCTCATAGAAGACCGCTCCACCTACCGCCAACCGGTGGGCATAGCCACCTGACCCCCGGCCCGACCCCCCGCCCCGGGGCGGTCGGGCCTTCTTCCCGCCCCTCGCCCAGGCCGGCGATGACCTAGGCTTCGGCACAGTCACAGGGAGCCGGGGAGCGGGATGCACGGGGAAGTCGCCGGAGACCAGGTCCGGTTCAGGAGGCCCTGCCCGGCCTGCGGCGCGGCGGCTGTGGCGGACGGCGGCCAGGCCCTGATCGGCGGGCGGCTGGAGTGGAGCATCGAGACCGACTGCCCTGCCTGCGGCCCGGTCCTCGCCTGCGGGCGGGCCGGGATGCCCGCCGAGCTCCGTCGCCGGCTGCTCGCCGAGGGCGCGCACGGTCCGGTGCGACTCGAACTCGACGGTGCGGTGCGGCCGGCCGTGGTCATGAAGGTGCTGCGCGCCGAGCTGGCGCTGGACCTGGCCGGGGCGCGGGCGGCGCTGGCGGAGCTCCGCGCCGGGCGGTACACCGGCACGCTCGCCGAGGTGGCGTACCTCGTGGCGGCGTTCGGCGCGGTCGGCGCCGGGGCGCGGGCGGTGCGGGCGCGGGACTGCGGCTCCCGCCACGGCGTCGGCGAGCGGGGTGCGGTGGCTGAGGGCCTGTCCGGCGGATCAGGGGCGGACCGGCCCTAAGGGGTTCCGATGGGCTCCTTAAGGGGGGCTCAAGATCTCGGGGTGGGGAGTGGAAGCGGGCATTTGTCCGGATCGGGGTCGCTAGCGTCTGGCGGGTTCCCTCCCCGCACCCCAGAGGCAGGCACGTCATGGCTCGAAACACCCACCGTCGCAGGGCGAGCGGCACGGCGAAGGCGGTCGGGGCGGTCGCCGTCGCGGCGGCCGTCGGCGGCACCGCGGTCGTGCTGACCGGTACCGCCCAGGCCGCCGGAGTCGGCGCCGCCTTCACCCGGACCAGCAGCTGGGCCACCGGCTACACCGGCCAGTACGTCATCACCAACAGCGGGGACGCACCGCTGACGGACTGGAAGCTCGAGTTCGACCTGCCGGCCGGCACCGCGCTCGCCTCCCTGTGGAACGCCGAGCGGGCGGTCAGCGGCCGGCACGTCACGGTGACCCCGCCCCGCTGGGACACCGCGGGGCTCGCCCCCGGCGCCTCCCTGACCGTCGGCTTCGTGACCAGCGCCGCAAGCGCCCCCGGCGCCCCCACCGGCTGCCTGATCAACCGGCACAGGTGTTCCGTGGACGGCGGCGCCACCCCGCAGCCCACCGGCCGCCCGACCGGCCGCCCCACCACCGCGCCCACCCCCACCGCGAAGCCCACCGTGAAGCCCACGGCCACCGCCAAGCCGACCGCCAAGCCGACCGCGACGCCCAGGCCCACCGCGACCAGCACCCGCCCGCCGGGCGGCGGCAGCGGCCGTACCGGCTTCGCCCCGTACGTGGACACCTCGCTCTACCCCACGTACGACCTGCTCGACACCGCCGCGCGGACCGGGACCAAGGAGTTCACCCTGGCCTTCGTCACCTCCGGCGGCGGCTGCACCCCGCTGTGGGGCGGCACCACCGCGCTGTCGCAGGACCGGGTGGCCGCCCAGATATCCGCGCTGCGCGCCAAGGGCGGGGACGTCCGGGTCTCCTTCGGCGGCGCCGCCGGCTCCGAGCTCGCCCTGGCCTGCTCCTCCGTGGACGCGCTGGCCGCCGCGTACGGCAAGGTGATCGACGCGTACGGGCTGACCAAGGCCGACTTCGACATCGAGGGTGCGGCCCTGCCCGACACCGCCGCCAACACCCGGCGCGCCCAGGCCGTCGCCCGGCTCCAGCAGCGGCACCCGGGGCTCGACGTCTCCTTCACGCTGCCCGTGATGCCCGAGGGCCTGACCCAGCCCGGCGTGGACCTGCTCGCCAACGCCAAGCGCAACGGCGTCGCGGTCGGCGCCGTGAACATCATGGCCATGGACTACGGCCCGGCCTACAGCGGCGACATGGGCGGCTACGCGATCAGTGCCGCCACCGCCACCCAGGCGCAGATCAAGGGCGTCCTGGGCCGGTCGGACGCGGCGGCCTGGAAGACCGTCGCCGTCACGCCGATGATCGGCGTCAACGACGTGAGCAGCGAGGTCTTCACCCTCCAGGACGCCACCCAGCTCGCGTCCTTCGCCCGCGGCAAGGGCCTGGCCTGGCTGGCGATGTGGTCCGGCGCCCGGGACCGCGCCTGCCCGGGCGGCCCCAAGTCCTCGGCCGACCCGACCTGTTCCTCCATCGCCCAGTCCCCGCTGGCCTTCACCAAGGCCTTCACGGCGGGCTGAGCCCCGGGTCGTACGACCGCGGGGGACGGGCCGGCACCGGTCCCGTCCCCCGCGGACGGTCACGGCTTGGGCAGCACGCAGCCCGGACGGCTGAGGTCGATCTTGTTGCCGGCGCCGACGCAGGCGACGATCTGGTAGGTCTCCTCGGCGTAGTTGATGCCCGGGTGGATCGTCACGTGGCCGGCCTCGTCCACCTCGCACGGGTTGTTGACCGTGCAGGTCTCGCCGTCCTCGTTGCCGGTGTTGTTGACCGCGACCACCTTGCCGGTGGTGGTGTCGATGACCGGGGAGCCCGAGGTGCCGCCGATGGTGTTGCAGGACGAGGTGTAGCGGAGCGAGTCCTTCCAGGTCCAGTCGCCCTCCTTGAGCCGGTAGGCGAAGGCGTCCACGTTGCAGCTGTAGGTGCGCTTCCAGTACCCCGACACCACCTTGATCGCGGACCCCTGGACGGGGTGCGTGTCGTTCAGGGTGAGGGCGGCGATCCCGTACTGGCTCTGGATCTGCGCGTACGTCTTGGTCAGCTGGTAGATCGAGACGTCCGTGTCGGTCATCGTGCCGTACGCGATCTTGCTCGCGCGTACCGTTCCGGCCCGCGCCCCGGAGGCGGTGAGCAGGGTGAACGACCGGCTGGACGGGTAGTCCTTGACCACTTCCCCCGGCTCGGGGAAGCCGGTCTCGAGGCAGTGGCCGTTGGAGAGCACCAGCGCCGGGTCGCTCGCGAGCGAGTTCGGTACGCGCACCAGCGAGCCGGAGCAGTTGCTGAGCGCGACCGTGCCGGCGTAGGTGATCGTGACGGCCTTGGCGGCCGGGGTGCGGGGGGCGGCCGCCCGGGCGCGGGCCTGCGGGGCCGCGTCCTGGGGTACGGAGGCCATGGCCGGCGCCGCCGCCGCTCCGGTCAGGAGCAGGGCGAACAGCGCGCTGGCGAGAGGCTTGTTCATGTGGGGGTTCCCCTCTGATGGCGGAGCAACCGAACGATCCTTCGGTTGTCATGCGCATTGTTGGGGTGCGCACGTCAACTGACAAGAGGGCGTGTGGAGTTGACGGGCGGGGTGGGTGGGGTGCGAGTGACGGCCGCACCCCCGGGGTGCGGCCGTCGGGCGGGTGGGCCGGGGTCTCCCGGCCCGGCTCAGGAGCGCCGCGCGCCGGTCCCCGGCAGCCCGGCCCGCCGCAGCTCGCGCTCGAACACGTGGTCCGGTACGTACTCGGAGGGGCCGGTCCACGGCGGCCGGCCGGCCGCGTCGGCCAGCTGCAGGGCCGGCTCCTGCGGGGCCTCGCCGAGCTGCCCGGCCACCTCCTCGCGCAGCCGCGGCAGCAGTGCGTACAGCCGGTCGCCCGGGCAGTCGGTCTGGTTGAAGTCCCGGTGCCCGTAGATCTCCGCCGGGGAGAGCCCGTACTGGCGGCAGATGTGCGCGCAGAGCGCCACCAGGCCGGCGAACTGCGCGGCCGGCGGCGCCACCTTCATGTAGGTGCCCTCGTTCTCGATGCCGATCGCGCTGCTGTTCTGGCCGACGCAGTGCGCCGCGCGGACCATCCGGGCACCGCCCTCCAGCTCCTCCAGGCTGGCGTGCCGGCCCTCCGTCACGAAGGCGCCCCGGCTGACCGTGAAGTGCTGGCCGGTGTCGATCCAGCCGTGGGTGTCCATGTGGTAGTTCTGGATCGCCCGGGACAGGGCGAGGGCGCGCTGCCGGGAGTAGTCCGTCACGTTGGCCGTCGCCGTGTGGTGGACGACGATCCGCTGCGGGGGAGCGTCGAGCACCACCACCGGCTCCAGGGGCGGGCGGGCGCCCCACTCCCCGCAACCGATGATCTCCAGGTCGGTCCCGCGCGTCCGCAGCCGGACGCCCCGCGCCCCCGGCCCGGCTCCGGTCGCCGCGCGGGCCGGGGCGGCGAGCGCCCCGGTGGCGGCCGTCACCCCGATCCCTAGCGCGCCCGCCAGGAGCCTGCGCCGGTCGAAGGTCGGGTGGGTGTACGACGCCATGGATGCGCCCCGTTTCCGTCGGGTGTAGGGGGCTCCCTGGATATGCGCGCCGTGCGCGCCGGGCGCGCAGCCACTCCGCGGCCGCTGAGTAGATCAACCGTTTCGTACGATCCGCGCCCGGCCGATCGGGGGGTGCCGGCGACCGGCCGGGACGGCGCCCCGGCGGCCCGATGGTTCGGTCGGGCGACCATCGGCCTCGAGGACGGTTCAAGTGGACGAACATTTACTTGACTAAGTGAACTATCTGCCGCTACCTTCGTCCAAGTAGTTAAGGCCATGAAACATTCGTGTCTTGAAGCAAGTCTTGAAGCAATGAGAAGGTCCTGCCTCCCATGAGTCACCCCACCACCCCGGCCACCGCGTCCGGCTCCCGGAACGAGACGGTCATCGTCTTCGCCCTGAGCCTGGCCGCCATGGTCGTGTCGATGATGCAGACGCTGCCCGTGCCGATCCTGGGTCTGATCCGCAACGATCTCGGCACCACCACCGCCAACGTGAGCTGGGTGACCACCGCCACCCTGCTGTCGGCGGCCGTCTTCACCCCGCTGCTCGGCCGCTTCGGCGACCAGCACGGCAAGAAGCCCACCCTCGTCGCCGTCCTCGGCGTGATGGTCGCCGGCTCCGTGATCGCCGCGCTGGCCACCTCGCTGCCCCTGCTGATCCTCGGCCGGGTCCTCCAGGGCGCCGCCACCGCGATCTTCCCGCTGGCCCTCTCGGTGCTCCGCGAAGAGGTCCGCCCGCAGAAGCTGCCCGGGGCGATGGCGCTGGTCAGCGGCACCCTGGCGTTCGGCAGCGGCCTGGCCCTGGTGGCCACCGGCCTGCTGACCTCCGGCTCCGACGCGGACTACCGCAACGCCTTCTGGATGGCCACCGGCTTCGCCGTGCTCGCCCTCCTCGCGGTGCTGTTCCTGGTCCCCGCCACCCGCACCAAGACCGGCGGCCGCACCGACGTGCTCGGCGCGCTCACCCTGGGTCTGACCCTCCTGCTCCTCCTGCTGCCGATCTCGCAGGGCCATGAGTGGGGCTGGTCCTCCGCCCGCACCCTGGGTTCCTTCGCCGGCGCGGCCGTGATGACCGCCGTCTGGGTCCTGGTCGAGCTGAAGGTCAAGGAGCCGCTGGTGGACATGCGGATGTTCGTCCACCGCCCGGTGCTGATGGCCAACCTGGCCGGCATCCTCGTCGGCTTCGGGATGTTCGCGAACTTCCTGGGCGTCTCGTACCTGGTGCAGATGCCGAAGGCGCTGACCGGCTACGGCTTCGACGCCTCGATCCTGCGGGCCTCCGTCGAGTTCCTGCTGCCCGGCGCGATCGTCTCGCTGCTCGCCTCGCCCATCGGCGGCCAGCTGGTCCGCCACCGCGGCCCGCGCATCACCCTGGGCCTCGCGGCCGCGCTCGGCACGCTCGGCTTCGGCTGGCTGGCCCTGGACCACTCGCACGCCGCCTCCGTCATCGGCGCCGGCCTGATCGTCGGCGCAGCGGTGAGCTTCGGCTACGCGGCCATGCCCGCCGTGATCATGTCCAGCGTCCCGCCCCACCAGAGCGGCATCGCCAACGGCATCAACTCGATCTCGCGCTCCACCGGCAGCGCCATCGGCAGCGCCGTGGTCACCACGATCCTGGCCTCCAAGACCATCGAGCACCTGCCCCCGGGCGTGCCCGCACTGCCCGCGGAGTCCGGCTTCACCGTCACGTTCACCGTGGCCGCCGTCTCCTTCGCGCTGGTCGCCCTGATCGGCTGGCTCGGCCTGCGCACCCACGGCCACCCGGCCGCCGCCGTGGCCGGCGGCACCCCCGCCCCGGCCGCGGAGACCGCCGCGACCGAGGCCCCGGCCGTCACCGCGGACGCGGCGAAGACCGCCTGACCGACCCGTACGCACACACCGGTGGCGCCCCGCTCCCCACGGAGCGGGGCGCCACCGTCGTCTCCGCCCCTCCGGCCCCCTCCGGGCCCGGCCTCACCAGGGGATCGGCCCGTCCTCGGACAGGAAGGCGCCGGTCGGGCCGTCCGCGCCCACGGTCGCCAGGCCGACCGCCACGGCCGCGCCCTCCTGCGGCGTCCGCACCCCGGTGCGGCGGTTGAGGTCGGTCGCGCAGTAGCCCGGGCTCACCGCGTTGACCAGGATCCCCTCGGCGCGCAGCTCCTCGGCGTAGAGCACGGTGAGCGCGTTGAGCGCGCTCTTCGAGGAGCAGTAGGGCAGCAGGACCGAGGAGTAGGGCGACCACGGGCTGTCCGGGTCGGCCAGGTGGGCCAGCGAGCCGAGTTCGCTGGACATGTTGACGATCCGGGCGGCCCCGGAGTGGCGGAGCAGGGGGAGCATGGCGTTCGTCACCGCGATCACGCCGAACACGTTCGTCTCGTAGACCTGCCGGACGGTGGCTGCCGGGGCCTCGCTCGGCTTCTGCGGTGCGGCGGCGACCGCGGCGTTGTTCACGAGGATGTCGAGGCGGCCGAACGCGGCGTCGATGTGGCGGGCGGCGGCCCGGACCGAGAGCTCGTCGGTGACGTCCAGGGCCACGAAGTGCGCGTCGGCGCCCTCGGCGCGCAGCTCCTCGGCCGCGGCCCCGCCGCGCCCGGCGTCGCGGGCGCCGATCAGGACGGTGATGCCGAGGGCCCCGAGCCGGCGCGCCGTCTCCTTGCCGATGCCCTTGTTGGCGCCGGTCACCAGAGCGGTCTTCTGTGAAGTCGTCATGGCCCCCACCCTCGCCCCGCCCACGGGCGGCGGGGAAAGACCGGATCCCTCTGGATCTATAGTCCACGGATATGAGTGAGCTGGAAGTGCGGGAGTTGCGGTACTTCATCGCGGTCGCCGAGGAGCTGAACTTCAGCCGCGCCGCGCAACGCCTGGGGATGGCGCAGCCCCCGCTGTCCAAGGCGATCGCGCAGATGGAGTCCCGGCTCGGGGTACGCCTGCTGGAGCGCACCACCCGCCAGGTGAGGATGACCGACGCCGGCCGGGTCCTCCTCGACCAGGCCCGGATCGCGGTCGACGCGGTGCACGCGGCCGCCCTGCGTACCCGCCGGGCCGGGCAGCCCGCACCCCGGCTCGTGGTGGCGGTCAAGCCCGGGGGCGATGCCGGGCTGCTGGGGGAGATCCTTGCCGCCTACCGGGAGACCGATCCGCAACCGCCGCCGCCCGAGGTCGTCGTCGGCGGCAGCGGCGAGCCGATCGCCATGCTCCGGGACGGCCGGGCCGACGTGGCGCTGTTGCGCAGCCCGTTCGACGGCCGGGGCCTGGACTCCGAGACGCTGGTGGTCGAGCCGCGCCTGGCGGTCCTGCCCGCCGGGCACCGGCTGGCCGGCCGCGACCGGCTGGGGCCGGCCGACCTCGACGGCGAACCGGTCCCGCGCTGGCTGGGCGCCGACCCCACCGACGCCGACCCCGACGACCCCACCGGACGCGACGGAGCGGACGCGGACGCCGGCCGGCCGGGCCCGGCGCCGGCCGGCACCCCCGGGGGCCCGCTCGTGGCCAGTGTCGAGCAGCTGCTGGAGGTGGTCGCGCTGGGCCAGGCCGTCGGCTTCCTGGCCCTGTCCACCACCGAGCGACACCGGCGCCCCGACCTCGTCTACCGGCCGGTCACCGGCCTGCGCCCCAGCGCGGTCGTGGTCGCCTGGCCGGAGACCTCCCGCTCGGCGGCCGTCGCCGCCTTCGTCCGGGCCGCCCACGACGTCGCCGACCGGCACCCCGGCCGGATCACCGCACTGGCCCGCTGACCGGGGGCGCCCACCCCCGCCGGGAGCGTCCGCCCCCTCCGCGCCCCCCGCCCGCCTCCGGACGCCCCGAGCGCCCCTGCGAGGGCACTGGCACGCGGGGTCCCCGGCGCCAAGAGTGGGCGCCATGGACGATCAGGGCACGGTGAGCGACACCCGCGAACCCCACGGATCCCACGAACCCCACGGATCCCACGACCGGACGCAGCGACCGCACGACGACCCACCACCGGATCCCCCTCCCGCCCCCAACGCCCCTCCCGCCCCTGCGAAGGTCTCCGAGCGCGACCACGCCGTGGTGCTCGGCGCCGGCATGGCCGGGCTGCTGGCCGCCCGGGTGCTGGCCGGCCGTTTCTCCCGGGTGACCCTCGTCGAGCGCGACGCGCTGGGCGAGCCGGCGCCCGCCCTCCGGCCCGGCCTGCCGCAGTCCCGGCACGCCCACGTGCTGTGGTCCAAGGGCCTGGCCCTGATGGAGGGGCTGCTGCCGGGCGTCCGGGCCGACCTCGAGGCCGCCGGGGCCCGGGTGCTGGAGACCCCGCGGGACTTCCTGTGGCTGAGCCCCGCCGACTGGTTCGGGCAGGTCCCCGGGGACCACGTCCTGATCGGCAGCCGGGAGCTGCTGGACTGGACCGTCCGGCAGGCCGTGCTGCGGCACCCCCGGATCCGGCTGCTGGCCGGTGCCGAGGCCACCGGGCTGCTCGGCACCTCCGACGGCCGGGCCGTCCGCGGGGTGACCCTGCGCGCCCGCTCCGGCGCCGGCCCCGACGCGGTGCCCGAGACGCTGTCCGCGGCCCTGGTCGTGGACGCCGGCGGGCGGACCTCCCGCGCCCCCGCCTGGCTGGAAGCGCTCGGCTTCCCGGCCCCCGAGGTGACCCGGTACGACTCCAAACTCGGCTACGCCAGCCGGTACTACGGCCCGCTGCCCTCGGCCGGCCGCGCCTGGCAGGGCATGTACGTGCAGGGCCGGCCGGACGCGCCCCGGGGCGGGGTGCTGCTGCCGCTGGAGGACGGCCGGTGGATGGCCACCCTCATCGGCAACGGCCGGCACGCCCCGCCGGTCGGGGACGCGGAGTTCCTGGCCTTCGCCAAGGAGCTGCGCAGCCCGGCCCTGTACGAGGCGCTGTGCGCGGCCGAGCCGGTCTCGCCGGCCACGGCCTTCCGCAGTACGGCCAACGAGTGGCGGCACTACGAGAAGCTGGACCGGCGGCCGGACGGCTTCGTGGTGGTGGGCGACGCCACCTGCCGCTTCAACCCGGTCTACGGGCACGGCATGACGGTCGCCGCCGCTGCCGCCGAGGCGCTGGGGGAGGCGATCCGGGCGCTGCCGGTGCACGCCGTGCCGGCCGCGGTCGGGGAGATCCAGCGGCGGATCGCCGGGTCGGCCGAGGTGGCCTGGCAGATCGCCACCAGCGAGGACCTGCGCTACCCGGAGACGGAGGGGCCCCCGCCGGGCCGGGCGACCAGGGTCATGCAGGGCTTCATGTCCCGGGTGATGGCCGCCGCCAACCGCGATCCGGCGATCGCCCGCCGGTTCTTCGGCGTGCTGTCGCTGACCGCCCCGCCCAACACCCTGCTCAGCCCCGCGGTGCTGGTCCGCGTCCTCTCCCACCGCCGCCTCCCCACCGCCCCGGTGGCCCCGGCCTACCCCGCCCACCACGGCCCGCTGCCGGGCGGGTCCTGAGCCGGGTACGGCGGAGGGCCGGTCCGCGGAGGTTCCCGCGGACCGGCCCTCCCGGTCATCCGGTGCCGGGTATGGCTACCCGTTGATGCCGGGGATCTTGAAGAGCGACCAGAAGACGTCGGACTGGGTCATCGGGCGCTGGACGTAGTCCCTCAGCCGGTTGCCCATGAGCCACCACGAGTAGTCCGCGATCCCTCCCTTCACGCCGGCGAATATCAGGGGGTTCGACCCGGTGGAGTCCCCCCGTTGCTGCATGAACAGGTGGCCGTCCTTCTCCGAGGCCGTGAAGGTGATCACCGAACCGGGGTCGTCGAAGTAGCTCTCGGAGACGACGACGAAGGCGACGCTGGTCGATGTGGTGTGCACCTTGACCACCCCGTTCCCGCCGGCGAGCATGCCGCCCGGCAGGAGCTCACCCGGCTTGAGCCGGCATTCGGCTCCCTCGACCAGGGCCGAGCAGTTTTCCACGGGGAAGGGGAAGAAGCGCGTCGGGTCCGACTTGAACGTGTCCATGAGCTTCTCCGGCGTCAGCCCGTATCCCTTGCCGAGGTCTTCCTTGTGCGTGTAGCCGTGGTCGAGCGTGATCCACTTGTTGCTCGGCGGGATCGAGTCTCCGTACGGCCCCGGCTTGGGCCCGGGGGCCGTTCCTGGTTCCAGCCCGGCGGGCGGTTGCGGTTTGGCCCCGGGGGACGGCTTGGGTGTGGGGGTCGGCTTCGGCGTGGGTGACGGTGCCGGCTTGGCCTGGGGGTTGGCCGGGCCGTACGGCTTGAGCGAGTGCCAGTAGCCGTTGTAGTCGGTGATGCCGCCGCCGTCCGAGTCGTAGCAGCCCGAGTTGGTGCAGCCCGGGCCGCTGCCCTCGCCCCAGGCGGAGCCGGGGTTGTCCATCGAGCAGCTGTCGCAGTAGAGGCCGCTGGGGTCGCTGCCGTTGACGGGGTCGTTGTCGCTGTAGGCGTAGCCGTTCCAGGACTGCGGGTCGTCCGGGTCCAGGAGCGGGTCGGGGCTGATGAAGCGGGCCGTGGCGGGCAGGTACTCGCGGGCGCCGAGCAGGGTGAGCCCGGTGCCGGGGTCGAGCTGGCCGCCGACGAAGCCCTTGTCACCGGCCCAGGCGGCGGGCCGGGTGCCGCGCGGGTCCCCGAAGGGGTCCTGGGTCCGCCGGTCCACGGCCCCCGAGTTGAGGTCGACGCCGAGGGTGGCGGTGCCGTGCTGGTCGCCGCCCTGGACCACGAAGGCGCCGGGGGCGGTGCCCGCCCCGGTGCGGACGACGGTCAGGCCGCCGGGGATCGGGTAGTACCGGGTGCCGGTCTTCACCCCCGTGGCGTTGTCCACGGTGATCACGTCGTCGCCGAGGTTCAGCGTGGTCCTGTCCGCCGTGCGGCGGACCAGCAGCTTGCCCTCGGGGTCGTAGACGTACGTGGTCGTGGTGTCCGGGACGGTCCACTTCTGGCCGGCCGGCACCGTCAGGGTGCAGTCGGCCAGGGCCAGCCTGGTGCCGTCGGCGGTGGCGTTGCCCGGTACCGCGAGGCAGCGCGCGGACGCCGGGTTGTACAGGGTGCCGTCGACCCGGGGCGTCCAGGTCTGGCCGGCCGAGCCCGTGCAGGCGCGCAGCTCCACGGCGGACCCCGCGAGGGTGCCCGCGGCGGTGACGCACTTGCCGTCCTGGGTCAGCTTGTTGCCGGCCGCCAGGTACTTCTGGGTGGCCGCGCCGCCGCAGCCGGCGATCTGCAGGGCCGTCCCGTCGGCGGTCGAACCACCGGCCAGGTCCAGGCACTTGCCGGAGCCGCCCTTGATCTGGGCGGCGGCGGTGACCGTGGCCGGCTTGCCCTCGCTGTTCCAGGTCAGGCTGGTGCTGCCGGAGCCGCCGGCCCGGTACGCCGTGGTGTTGCCCGCGGCGTCGTACTGGTAGGCGTCGGTGCCGGTGAGGGTGGTGCCGGTCCTGGTCTCGGCGGACAGCAGCGCGTGCGGTCCGCCGGTGCCGCCGTCCGTGCCGGCGGCGCCGGTCGGGGCGTTCTGCGTGCCCGGGGTGCCGAAGGCCTGGGTGAGGGTGACGTCCTTGGAGGTGTCGCCCGCCGGGTCGTGCCGGACCAGCTTGGTGCGGTTGCCGGTCGGGTCGAAGGAGTAGTCGTGCCAGTAGGGGGCGGGGCCGCCGACCGTCGCCGCGGACGGCGTCCGGTTCGCGCACTCGCCCTGGTCGAGGGTCTGGTACGCGGTGGCCGGCTGGGTGCTGATGCCCCCGGTGTCCGTCCAGGCCGACCCCAGCCGGCCCAGCCAGTCGTACGTGAAGCACTGCCGGTCCCGCAGCGCGGGCTTGTTGTCCGGCAGGTTGGTGATCGAGGTGATGTCGCCGGACGGGGCGTAGGTGTAGTCGGTCTGCTGGAGCGAGCCGGTCAGCGCGGTCTGCTGGTCGGTGAAGACCGACCGGACCCGTCCGGTGGCCTGGTCGTAGACCGTGGACTGGACGACCTGCTTGCCCCACGGGTTGACGGTGGAGCGGAGCACCCGGCCGAAGGCGTCGTACTCGGTCTGCACGTCGTAGGTGGTGGCACCGGCGTACCGGAACATCTGGCCGTAGTCGTTGAGCATGTACGCGATGTCGTCGCGCGGCAGCCCGCCGACCGCGGGGAGCCCGATACCGACCGGCTGCCCGGTCAGGGCGTCGAAGGAGGCGTCCTTGGTGTAGGTGAAGGTGGTGCCCGCGGCCTGGCCGGCGTCCGGGCCGGGCAGGGTGAGGGTGCTGCCGGTGGGCCGGTAGCCGTCGTCGTAGCCGGTGACGGCCGAGGTGTAGGACCTGCTGCCGGAGCCCGCGGCGCCGCCGACGTAGCGGGTGGCGCTCGCCGGCTTGCCCTTGCCGTCCGGGACGGAGTCGAAGGTCCAGGCGGCCAGCTGGTTGGCGGTGGTGGCCGCGCCCTCGTACAGACCGGTCTTGCGGCCGATCAGGTCGTACGCGTAGGTGAGGGTCCGGCCCCGGGCGTCGGTGGTGCTCGCCAGTCGTGAGGCGGAGTCCCAGGTCTGGCTCGAGTCGCCCTTGTCGGGCTCGTGGTACGCGATCTGCCGGCCGCGCAGGTCGTACCCGATGGACCAGGTGTTGCCCGCCGCGTCGGTGCGGGTCAGCGGCTTGCCGTCGGGCGTGTAGGTGAAGCGGCTGACGGTGGCGTCCGCGCGGTCGCCGGTGGCGGTGGGGGTCTTGTACTGCCACAGCTCGGTGCGGTGGCCGCGGGCGTCGGTCAGGGTGCCGGCGGGCCAGGCGCCCTTGGGCGGCACCACGTCGGTGCGGTCCGCTCCCTTGTACGTGGTGGTGGTGCGGTTCTGCTCCACGCCCAGCGACCACTGCGCGGCGACCGTCTTGCGGCCCCGGCCGTCGTACGAGAGCCGCTGCTGCGCGGGGATGTCGCTCTCCGCACCGGTGACCAGCGACTGCGCGGGGGCGGAGGCGTTGTTGTAGTACGGGGCGTCGGTCAGGCCGACCCGGCCCTGGGAGTCGTACACGGTGTCGGAGATCAGCCGGCCGGCCTTGTAGGCCGGGTTCTTCGGGGTCTCCTGCACCTGCCGGGTGCGGCCGAAGCCGTCCAGCAGCTGCACGGAGCGGGTCCACACCGGGGTGTCGTCGTCCTTGACGAGCGTGGCGGTGGTGACCGCGGACGGCACGCCGGCCTGGTCGGAGACCTTGTAGTCGAAGGTCTTGCTCGGGTTGGTGACCCCGTCCTGGGCGCGGCCGGGCAGCCAGACCGCGGTGACGCGGCCCAGCGGGTCGTAGGTCAGGGAGGTGACCTTGGAGTTGGCGTCGGTGACCGTCAACGGCACTGCGCGACGGGGGTCGTTGACGGTGACGGTGTCCCAGTGCTCCGAGGCGGGCGCGCCGGGCACCGGTGCCGAGACCGTGGTCCGGTCGGGGAGTTCACCCGCGGCGGCCGAGGAGTAGGCCGTCGTGGTGGTGGCCCCGCCGGTGTGCGTGTCGTCCTTGGCGTCGGGGTCGGTGGCCGACAGCACCCGGCCGTACGCGTCGTACGTGCTGACGGCGGTGGCGGCGAACTCCGGGGTGCCGTCGCCGGCGTACCGGTCGAGGACTTCGGTACGGGTGACGTCACCGGGGCCGCCGGTCTGCTGGTACGGCCTGCCGTCGTAGAGGGTGCGCTCGCGCTCCACGGTGTTGGCCGCGGTCGCGGTGGCCGTGCAGGCGTTCGCCCCGGAGACCACCAGGCGTTCGGCCGGCAGGTCGGTGCGCTGGGTGTCCGGGCCGGTGGCGTAGGCCGTGCGGGTGCACAGGTCCACCAGCCCGTCGGCGGTGTCGAGCGAGGTGAGGATCCGGTTGTTGTGGTCCTTGTCGGTGGTCGTGGTGGTGGTGGCGGTCTGCCAGGTGCCGTCCGCCTTCACCTCCTGCCGGGTGCTGGAGACGACGGTGGAGGGGTAGCGGGCGACCAGGTCGGGGAGTCCGCCGCCGCGCACGTGGGTGGCGGTGTCCTGCTCGCCGGAGGCGCTGGTGACGGTCCGGGCCGCGACGGAGCCGCCGGCCGCGTCGAAGGTCTCCTTCTGGAGGACCTGTCCCGCCAGCCAGTCGACGTCCACGACCGGGCGGCCCAGGGCGTCGTCGAAGCGGACGTCACGGGCGGAGCCGTTCTTGCGGACGTCGCCGTGCATGCCCTGCCGGTAGGTGGTGCGGGTCTGCGCGCGGGGGCCGTCGTTGCCGTTGCCCGTGGTGGCGGTGACCGTGGCGAAGCCGCGGAACTCCCCCCAGGTGCGGTACTTGGCCTCGGTGAACTCGCTGTCGTCGCGGTGCCAGGCGGCCGGGCCGTAGCCGTAGCTGGTGATCTTCTGCGGGGCGCCGGTGACCGGGTCGTTCTCGGTCAGCGACTTCACCCGGTAGTGGTTGAACCAGTCGAGGACGGGGTCGGAGCCGGCCACCGCGCCGGGCGCCAGCCAGCGCACCGGGTAGCAGGACGTGGTGTTGTCGTCCTCGGCGGTCGGCATGACGTGGTTCACCCGCGAGCAGAGCGGGAGTTCGTAGTCGACGTCGACGATCGCGCCGGTCTCGTTCTTGATCTGCTGGATGCGGGCGCGGTTGATCCGCGGCGGGGCCGGGACGAGGTCGGTGCCGTCCACCCGGTTGGGCAGCATGGCCGGGGTGAAGGTGACGGCCGGCAGGTCCTTCGAACCGCCGGTCTTTCCGGTGCGCCGGACCGAGTCCAGCCACAGGGCCTTCTGGTTGGTGGTGTCACCGGGGTTGGGGAAGGACTGGCCGAGGGTGTACGTGTCCACGTCCTGCCAGGCGTTGTTCACCCGCACCTGGGTGGTGACCGAAGCCAGCCGCCTGGTGCTGAAGTAGGTGGGCGCGTAGGTGGTGCAGTCGCCGGAGCCCTTGCACTCCTGGTCCACCGGTACGTCCGGCCAGTTGGACTTGTTCGCCGCCGTCCGCTGGGACGGGTCGCACACCGCCTGGTTCTCGCACCGTTCCTGGGTGGTGAAGTTCACCCGGGCGGCGGGCTGGAGGGTGCCCTTGGCGGCGAGCTGCTCGGAGAGCCGCTGTCCGTAGTCGATCCGGGCGACGGTGGTGGCCCGGGTGTAGGCGGTGAGGGTCCCCGTGCCGCCGTCCTGGACGGCGCCGCGCCGGTAGTGGTTGGTCTCGGGCGCCCAGGTGAAGGTGGTGAGGTTGCCGTGCGCGTCCACGATGTAGTCCAGCGAGAGCCGCTGCCACATCTGGCACCACGACTTGTTGCCCTTGGCGCCGTCGTAGCAGGGGTCCCCGCTCTTGGGGGAGTAGACCGGGACTGAGGAGACCGAGCCGGTCGCCGGGTCTGAACCGTCGCCGCCCGGCAGGTGGTTGGCGCCGAAGTAGTAGGTGGTGCCGCCGCTGTCGGTCAGCTTGGCGTACGCGCCGCCGGCCACGCCGTTGTCCGCACCGGAGCCGAACTCGATCCGGGAGCCGTCGTCGTTCCTGAGCCGCCAGGTGCCGGTGGCCGCGTCCGTGGTGGCCGAGGGCGAACCGGCGTTCTTGTCGCGGACCAGCACGCCGCTGTGCGAGCCCATGGCCAGGACCGCGTTGAAGCCGCTCCAGCACTGGTCGCCGGAGTTCTTGATGCCGGCCTTGTCGCAGGGCTTGTAGACCCGCTCGAGGTAGCCGGGGTTGTAGTCCCAGCCGTCGCCGATCCAGGAGGCCTGCGCATTGGTCGCGGAGGTCCTGCCGTCGACCGAGGAGGAGTCGTAGCCGAAGGCCACCTGCGGTGCCGTGCCGCCCAGCGAGGGCGGCAGCACCAGCGGGTACTGGTAGGTGAACCCGCCGGAGGAGCCGCCGGCCGCCCAGCCCGAGGACGGGGTGAGCGCGGTGGCGGCGTAGGAGCCGCCGCCACCGGAGGGGCCGTCCTCGGCGGCGAGCAGGAGGGCCGGCGCCGCGGCCGGACCGGCCGCGGCGCGCGTGCCCGGGGCGGGCGGCGCGGCGAGGGTGAGGTCGGCGACCAGCCGCCGGGTGGCCGTGTCGTAGTGCGTGGCCACCGGCGTCCGCAGCCGGCAGGCCGGGGCCTTCGGGGTGGTCAGGGCGCAGGCGGGCAGCCGGACCAGCCGGCCGCGGGCGGCGAAGGAACCGCCGGTGGCGCGGTCGAGCTCGGCGGGGTCGAAGGCGACCGTGACCTTGCCGGGGCCGGTGGTCCGCCGGGCCGCCGGGGCCCGGGCGACGGTCGGCTCCAGCGAGAAGAGGGGGCCGTCCACCCCAGCCGCGCGGGCGGTGGCCTCGGCGGCGCGGGTCACGGTGACGGTGCGGGTGCCGGCACCGGCCGCACCGCGCTGCGGGGCGATCCAGAGCGGCAGCGCGCCGGCCTTGAGCCCGGCGGCAGGCGTGGCGGCGGTGAGTCCCACCACTGCAGTGGCCGCCCGGGCCGGTGGCCGGGGCGCGGTCCGGGTCCGGCCCGGCACCGGGTAGTGCGGTCGGGGCGTGGCGGGCTTGGCTGCGTGCCGGGCCGTGACGGAGGCGGTCCGGGGCACGGGGGTGCCGTCCGGCGCCCACACCCGGTCGAAGTCCGGTGCGGCGGCACCGGTCGCGGGCACGGCGGGGGCCAGCACGGATGCGGCCAACGCCAGTGCGAGGGATACGGCCAGTCTCGGCGCGAGGCGGCGCACCGAGGCAGGCCTGAATCTGACGGTCACAAAACCCCCGTTGGGTAGCGAAGGGGGGCACGGTCAACATCCGTGCCCAGAAAGGGAATTCGGGCCGGAACGTAAAACCGGAAACTAGAGCGCGCCTGGCGTTTACGCGGACCCTACATATCCGATCCAGGTCGCCTCGAACGAATAGTCGATCTTCCCTGACAAGCCGGACATGCCCGCCCTGGCGTGGATTGACCCGCCGTGACCGTGGCTGAAACCGTACCCGCGTAGAGACTCGCCAGGGCGCCAACTGGCGTCCGAAATCGGGGGTGTTAGTTGTCCGTACGACCATCCGGACCGATGTCCGGAAACAGAACCCCGGTGCTCCGGGCAGGCCGCTCCGAGCACCGGGTCCGGCACCGAGCCGGCTCCGTCGCCACCCTCCTCACCCTGGCGCTCGGCCTCTCGCTGACGCCCGGCACCGCGGGAGCGGCAACTCCGGCCGGAACCAAGCCCCTTGACGTCGCCGCCTCCGCCAGGGCGGGCGACGCCAAGAACGTCAAGGCCGCCCGGGACGCAGCGCAGGAGAAGAACGGCGGCCCGACGGCCGCCGGGAACGCGGCCGGGCGCCCCCGGGCCCTCGTCGCCGCGGCCGCGGCGCAGGCCGGGCGCACCAGGAAGAACGTGCCGGTGCCCGAGCTCACCGACGAGTTCAGCACCACCTCCGTCACCCCGGCCGGCCGGCTCCGCACCGAGCAGCACACGGACCTCCAGCGGGTCCGCAAGGCCGGCGCCTGGCGCACGCCCGACGCCCGGCTGACCCGGCGGGCCGACGGGACGTACGCCCCCGCCGCGGCCCTGGACGGCCTGGTGCTCTCCGGCGGCGGCAAGGGCCCGCTGGCCACCATGACCACCCGGGACGGCAAGCAGCTGTCGGTGGGCTCCCCCTTCCCCGGAGCCCTGCCCAAGCCGGTGGTCTCGGGCGCCGGCGTGCTCTTCAAGAACGTGGCCAAGGACACCGACCTCAAGGTCACTGCCACCGAGACCGGCGGCTTCACCACCATCGTCGTCCTCAACTCGCGCGCGGCCGCCGCCAATCCGCTGGTGCGCAGGCTCTCCTTCCCGACCGACGCCAAGGGCGTCGTGCTCACCGCCGACAAGGCGGGCGTGCTGCGCGCCCGCAGCGGCAAGGAGACCGTCTTCACCGCACCCGCCCCGCGCATGTGGTCGGCCGCCGCACCCGCGGGCAGCCGTCCCTACACCGGCGAGCGCTCCGCCGCGGCCCTCGCGGCAGCCGTCAAGGGCGCCAAGTCGGCCACCGGCCCGGCCTGGCGGAGTACCGCCGAGGGCCCGGCCCCCGGCGCGGCCACCGCCGCCCTCGGCGTGCGCACCAGCACCGCCCTGGCCCGCACCACCGGCCCCCGCCGCTCGGGCGCGGTCACGCTCACCCCGAGCTCCGCCCTCCTGGACGCCGAGAGCACCGTCTACCCGGTCTACATCGACCCCAACTGGTCCAACGACGGCCGCGGCAAGAGCCACCACGCCTGGGTCCAGCAGGCCTACAACAACGGCAACTTCGACCGCACCGGCAAGAACGACACGGACCGCCCCGGCATGGGCTACCAGGGCTGGGAGACCAAGAAGGGCATCGAGCGCACCCTCTTCGAGTTCAACCTCTGGGGGTACGCCGGCGCCCACGTCAACTCGGCCAACCTGCGCGTCAGCCAGTACATCTCCTCCGACCACTCCTGCACGCAGACGTACCCGGTGAACCTCTACCGTGCCGACGCCTTCGACAGCGGCCTCAACTGGGGCAACCACCGCACCCGCGAGTGGGTGGACGGCAAGTGGGTGCCCGGCAACGGCACCCTGTCCCAGTGCTACTCCGACATCCCGATCGACTTCAACATCACCGCGCCCCTGCGCAACGCCCTCGGCGACACCAACACCCCGCTGGCCTTCGCCCTGGTCGGTGCCGAGGGCACCGGCGACAAGATGGGCTTCAAGCGGTTCTCCTACGACGCCACCTTGACCTCGGAGTACGACTTCCCGCCGAACCGGCCGGAGAACACGCACCTCACGCCCACCCCGCGACGGGTCAACGGCGGCGGGGGCGACGCCTGTTGGGACGCACCCCTGGGCTCGTACGGCTGGGTCACGGACAGCCGGGCCACCTTCACCTCCAAGGTGTCCAGCCCCAACCAGGGGCAGCTCACCGAATACCTCACCCTGTGGGACAACGCCAACGGCGGCGCGGTGCGCGTCAACGACTGGTCCGGCTTCGTCGGCAACGGCCAGGAGGCCAGTTACCAGGTCGGCTACGGAACCCTGGAGGACGGCCACTACTACGGCTGGCAGACCCAGGGTGACGACGGCCTGCTGCGCGGACCGGGCGGCGACGTCTGCCACTTCGCGGTCGACCTGACCCCGCCGGTCTTCGGCTTCGGCAACTTCACCGACCCGGCGACCCAGTTCCCGCCCTCGGGCAACGGCCAGACCACCGACCTGCGGCTGGGCATGACGGGCAGCATCCCGATCGCCGCCTACGACCCGAACCCCTCGGGCAAGCTCGCCTCCGGGCTGGCCTGCGTCCGCTGGAGCTTCGACCCGCAGTTCGCCACCTACGACCAGCAGTGCGGCGGAGCGCTCAGCAAGAACGAGATCACGGTGACCCCCACCCACTGGGGCACCAACACCCTCTACGCGAAGGCCTTCGACGAGGCGGGGCTCAGCTCGCAGACCGCCGCCTACTCCTTCTACGTGCCGTGGGCCCCGGGCCCGGTCGCCTTCGGCGACACCACCGGCGACGCACGTCCGGACCTCCTCGTCCCGGACGAGGCCGGCAACCTGGTCACCCACGGCCGGGCCACCGAGGCGGGCAACCCCAGCGTCCCGGCCACCGGCACCGCCGCGCTCGCCGGCCAGGTCCCCGACGAGGGCAAGACCTGGAAGGACTACCGGGTGAGCCACCGGGGCGCCCTCGACCCGGGTCTGAACACCGACGACCTCTTCGTGCACCGGGACGGGGCCAACGGCAGCGGCGGCAAGGCCCTGCACTACTACGCCAACCAGCTCTCCGCGCCCGGCCGCTTCTCGCTCGCCACCAAGGCGACCCTGGCCCGCACCAACTGCACCGGCGGCGCCGCGGCCTGCCCCGGCTTCCACCCCGGCACCGGCTCGGCCTGGCAGTGGACCAGCCAGATCACCCCGATCGGCTCGGCCCTCGACACCCGCACCCCGGACCGCGACGTCACCGGCGCGACCGGCTTCCTCGCCGTCGAGGCGGACAACCTCTGGTACTACCCGGCCAACACCAACGGCACCCTGGCCGCGCCGAACCTGGTCGCGCAGGGCGGCTGGGACAACGTCGACCTGATGGTGCCCGGCAACACGCTCGACCTGAACGCCGCCGCGGCCACCGCCCCGGCGCTGTGGATCCGCGCGAGGACCGACGCCAACGGCCGCTCCTTCGGTGACGTCTTCCAGTACCGGCTCACCGCGACCGCCCCGACGGACGGCACCCCGCCCCGGATCACCGGCGCCACCGCGAGCCCGGCCACCAGGATCGGCTGGGGCTTCACCACCTCCCGGCAGGTGGGCTCGGACGGCGACCTCACCGGGGACGACGTCCCCGACCTGTGGGGCGTGACCGACAACGGCCAGATCCTGGTCTTCCCGTCGGTCGCCGAGAACGGCGCCGTCACCGGCTTCGGCGGCGCGCGCTTCAACGGCACCACCCGGGCCGCGGCCGCGCACTGGCCGCTGGCCGGCACCGCCGACGCCAACCCGGCCACCCAGAAGGGCACCGAGAGCGGCGTCGCATGGGTGACGGACACCGTCGACGGCCGCCCGGGCACCACCGTCGCCTCCTTCGCGGGCAACGGCGCCATCACCACCCCGGCCCCGGCCGCCGACCCGCACGACAGCTTCACCGTCAGCGTCTGGGCCAACGTCCACCGCAGCGGCAGCGTGGTCATCAGCCAGGACAACAACCGGGCCAGCTCCTGGAGCCTGTACGGCGAGGACGCCGGGTGGCGGTTCGGCATCGCCCGCGCTGACGACGACACCTGGCCCTACGACCTGACCTGGACCTCGGGCCCGGCGAACGTCTTCCGCAAGGACACCTGGACGCAGCTGACCGCCAGCTACGACGCGCCCACCGGGCAGATGAACCTGTACGTCGACGGCCGCCTGGCCAGCACCGGCTACCACAAGGCCTCCGACACCCCCGCGGTCTCGGGCGGCGTGGTCATCGGCCGGTACAAGTACCAGGGCGCCACCAGCGGCCCCGGCGTCGGGCAGCTCGAGGGCAAGGTGAGCAACGCCGCGGTCTTCGCGGGCTCGGTGGCCCCCCAGGTCACCGGTGAGATCCAGTACGCCGCCGCGGACCGCTGCCTGGACCTCCCCAACGGTGACGCGGCCGCCGGCGTCCAGCTGTTCCCGTGCAACCGCACGGCCGCGCAGCAGTTCACCATCAACCCCGACGGCACGATCACCGCGGGCGGCCGCTGCCTGGACGTGGGCGGCGCGGCCACGGCCAACGGCTCGGGCGTGGGGATGTGGTACTGCAACGGCGGTGGCAACCAGCAGTGGCTGCCCCGCGCCGACGGCAGCATCCTCAACCCGGCCTCCGGGCGCTGCCTGGACATCGCCCAGGCCGATGCGGGCATCGGCACCCGCCCGCAACTGTGGGACTGCAACGGCACCCCGGCCCAGCGCTGGTCCGCCGCCGGCTACCAGAGCCCGGTCCTGCCGATCGTCAACCCCTGACGCGCGGCCCGTACGGACCCGGGGCCCCCACCGCAGCCCGCGGTGGGGGCCCCGGCCGTCGTGGGGGCAGGATACGGGGATGGACATGGCGGATCTGGAAGAGCGGGCGCGGGGGCTGGCGGCGGCGGGCGGGCGGCGGATCCTGGGGATCGCCGGGCCGCCGGGGGCGGGGAAGTCCACGCTCGCCGGGGAGTTGGCCGGCCGGCTCGGGCCGGGGCTGGCGGTGGTGGTCCCGATGGACGGCTTCCACCTCGCCAACGCCGAACTGGCCCGGCTCGGCCGGGCCGACCGCAAGGGCGCCCCGGACACCTTCGACGCCGCCGGGTACGCGGCGCTGCTGCGCCGGCTGCGCGAGGACACCGCGGCGGTCGTGTACGCGCCCGCCTTCGACCGGGCGCTGGAGGAGCCGGTGGCCGGCAGCGTCCCGGTCGCCCCGGAGGTCCCGCTGGTGATCACCGAGGGGAACTACCTGCTCCACCCGCGGGGCGACTGGGCCGCGGTCCGGCCCCTGCTGGACCAGGCCTGGTACCTGGCGCCGGACGACGGGCCCCGGGTACGGGCCCTGATCGCCCGGCACGTCCGGCACGGCAGGGACCCGGCGGCGGCCCGGGCCTGGGTGGAACGCTCCGACGAGGCCAACGCCCGCCTGATCGCCCCGGGCCGGGCCACCGCGGACCTGGTGGTCGGCTGGTAGCGGTACCGGTCAGGCCTCGAGGCAGCTGAAGGTGCGGACCGCGCCCTGGACGCGAGCGGGGTTCAGGGGCGCGGGGTCAGCTCCGCCATCTCGCTCCAGCCGTCGGCGGGCAGCTCGGCGTGGATGATCTGCGGACGGGTGGCGATGGCGCCGGCCAGGGTCTCCATGCCGGCCTTGAAGTGGTCGGAGTTCACGTGCGCGGCGCCGGCCGCGGCGTCCGCGAAGCCCTCGACCAGGACGTACCGGTTCGGGTCCGCGACGTCGCGGGACCAGTCGTAGAAGAGGTTGCCGGGCTCGTTGCGGGTCGCCTGGGTGAAGTCGTCCACGATCGTGAGCCAGTTGTCGCTGTGCTCCGGGCGGACGTCGAATCGTACGACGATGAAAATCATGGGATCGAGGATGGCAGCCCCGCGGCGCCCCGGCACGCCCGCCCCGCGGGTTTTCCGGCAGGGCCGGAAAACCGGGCGCGGTCAGGCGCTGCCGGCCGCCGCCGCGGCGAGCGCGTCCCGGAAGAGCGCCGGGCGGCGCCGGTACTCGGCGGTGGGCAGCGAGACCGAGAGCGCGTGCACCGCGCCGGCCGGTCCGTGGTCCGCGGCGGGTGCCGGCAGCACCAGGGCCAGGCAGGTGTAGGCCGGGTCGGCCTCGCCGACGGAGACCGCGAACCCCTGTCCGCGCACCCGGTCCAGCTCCGCCTCGAACCGCTCGGCGCTGGTGATGGTGGCCGGGGTGAACCGGGCCATGCCGTGCTCGGCGAGGTATCGGCGGCGGGCCGGCCGCGGTAGCGCGGCCAGCAGCGCCTTGCCGTGCGCGGTGGCGTGCGCCCGGGTCTCGCGGCCGGGGGCGAAGGGGTTGGCGGTGTCGGTGACCGGCGCCGTGGTGTCCACGACGGTGATCAGACCGCCCCGGTACGCGGTGTGGTACGCCTCGCCCCCGGTGGCCCGGCGCAGCCGGGACAGGGCGTCGCCCAGCCCCGGCTGCGGTCCCCAGTGCCGCCGGAACTCCCGGTGCAGACCGGGGATCCGGGGGCCGGGGACGTACCCCCGCGCGGTGCGCGCCAGGTAGCCGCGCGCGGTCAGCGGCCCGAGCAGGTGGTACGCCGTGGAAAGCGAGCAGTCCAGCCGGCGGGCCAGGGCCTTGGCGCTGACCGGCCCCGGCTGGCCGGCCACGGCTTCGAGGATGTCGAGGGCGCGGTCGACCGACTGGGGGCCGTGCGGGGGAACGGGCACGCTACTGCGCGTCCTGCGGGTACCAGCGCAGCTCGACGGTGTTGCCGTCCGGGTCCTGGACGTACACCGACTGGGCCGAGCCGCGGGCGCCGAAGCGCGGCACCGGGCCCTCCAGCACGGTCTCGAAGCGGCCGGAGTCCAGCACCTCCTGCCAGTCCAGCGGGTCCACCGTCAGGCACATGTGGTCCACGTTGGACTCGCCGCGGGGCCGCAGGAACAGGTCGATGATGGTCGACTCGTTGACGCGCACGGAGGGGAAGGGCACCTTCCCCTCGCGCCACTCCTCGACCCGCACCGGCTCCAGGCCGAGCGGACCGGTGTAGAAGGCCAGAGACTTCTCCACGTCCTGCACGTTCAGCACAAGGTGGTCGAAGGCCTTGACTCGCATGAATCCCCCTTTGTTCCGGCCGTTGCGGGCCGGGACCGACAGTAGGCCGATCTGATCAGCCGCCCGCGACCTTCGTCAAGAAAGCCCGGCCGGGGCCCCGTGTCGCGTCGGGGAGGGGTGGCGCCGCGCCCCGATAGTGGGGCGTTGTGAACAGTCTTCCCTGGTCGGGACCTGATGGCGCGGAGGCCTTTGACGCGGTGGTGGCGGCCACCGACCGGATGCTCGGATACCCCTTCGTGCTAAGGGAGTTGGCCGGTCACCTCGGCACGGGCGGGGTGCTCGTGGACTACGGCTGCGGGCCCGGGCGGGTGGCCGGACAGGCCGCCCGCGCCCTGGGCGCCCGGGTGATCGGGGTGGACACCTCGCCCGAGATGCTGACCCTGGCGCGCCGGACGGCCCCCGAAGTGGCCGAGTACCACCTGGTGGCCGACGGGCGGGTGGACGCGCTGCCGGACGGCTGCGCGGACGCGGTGATGTGCAACCACGTGCTCCCCTCGCTGCCCGCCGAGGAGGTGGTGCTGGAGGTGTTCGCCGAGATCCGCCGGCTGCTGCGGCCGGGCGGTCCGGTGGTGCTGCTCACCACCGACCCGGCCTGCACCGGACTCGACTACGTGTCCCTGCGGGTGACCGGCGGCGGGGCGGCGCTCGCGCCGGGGGAGCCGCTGACGGTACGGCTGCTGCGCACCGACGGCAGCTGGCAGGAGGTGCCCAACCACGCCTGGCCGCCCGCGGTGCTGCCGGGGCTGCTGGAGCGGGCCGGCTTCCGCGGTCCGCGGCAGCACCGGCCGACCGTGGCCGAGGCGCTGCCGCTGGCCGACCCGGCCCTGGCGGCGGCGCACGTCTGGGCCGCCGAACGCGCCGCGCCGCCGCTGGTGGTCACCACGGCCTTCGCGGGATGAGCGGGCCACGGGTGCCGGACGGCCGGTAGCCGGGCCCGCGGGGGCGGTGCCTCAGGCGCCGCCCCCGGCCGGGACCACCACCGGCAGCAACCCCGGGCGCTTGGCCGTACGCGCGTCCCCCGAGGAGCGGCCGCGCAGCCGCCGCCCCAGCCAGGGGCCCAGGAACTCCCCGGCCCAGCGCAGCTCCCGGGGCACCGCCCGCCAGCCCACCGCCGGCGGTACCGCGGGCGGCGGCAGCGGCCGGGTCCAGCCGTCCCCGCTGCCGGGCAGCGCCAGGGCCTGGGCGACCGCCTCCGCGATCCGCTGGTGCCCCAGCGGGCCGGCGTGCAGCCGGTCGGTGCTCCACAGCCGGGGGTCGGTCACCACGGCCGGCCCCGCGGTCTCGGCCACGATCACGCCGTGCCGGCCGGCGGCCCGCCGGATCCGGTCGTTGAGGGCGGTGACCCGGGGTGCCAGCGGCCTGGCCAGCGGCGTGATGCGGGCGACGTCGGGGAAGGTGACGGTGGCGACCACGGCGCCGGCGCCGGTCAGCGCCTCGAACATCGCCTCGAGGTGGCCGACGACCGCGTCCGGGTCGAAGGAGGGCCGCAGCAGGTCGTTGACCCCGGCGACGACGGTGGCCAGATCCGGCTCCAGGGCCAGGGCCGGCGCCAGCTGCTCGGCGCGCACCTGCCCCGCGAGCCGCCCCCGCACGGCCAGGTTCGCGTACCGCACCCGCGGCTCCTGGCGGGCGAGCTGTTCGGCGAGCCGGTCGGCCCAGCCGCGCAGGCCGCCGCTGCCGTCGGGATCCCCCAGCCCCTCGGTCTGGCTGTCGCCCAGCGCGGCGTACCGCAGGAAAGGGCCGCCGCCCGGGACGGCGGACGGGTCGCTGCTGGTCATGGGTCTGCCTTTCGGGCGCCGGGCGGTACCCGATCTCACCAGTGGTGTCGGTGGACCGTCAAGCGCCCCGGGTACCCGCCCCGGGGCCGCCGGCGGGACGGCTGGGCAGGCGCACGGGGGCCGACGGGTGAGCCGGGGCACGCCGAGCGGGCGACGCCGCGGCCGCCCGCCGTGTGCGGCGCCGGATCCGGGCCGCGGCATGGTCCCCTGGACGCTGCCGATCTTGCCCGTCCACCACAGGAGAACACGTGACCTGCACCGCCGTGACCCGCCCGGCACCGCCCGGGAGACGCGCATGACGCCGGAGGGCGCCGGGACCGGGGGCGGGCCCGGGCTGGCGCGCAAGATCGGGGTGCGGCCCGGTGACGCGCTGCATCTGCACCACGCCCCGGGGGACTGGTCCGTACCGGATCTGCCCGAGGGGTGCACCGTGGTCCACGGGGGGCCGCGTGGCGCGGACGTGACGGTCTCCTTCCACCGCTCGCTGACCCGGCTGGCCGCCGGGGCCCCGGCGCTGGCGGAGCAGTTGGCGGATCCGGCGATGCTCTGGATCGCCTGGCCGCGCCGGGCGGCCGGGCACGAGAGCGACATCCGGGAGGACGACCTGCGGACCGTGTTCCTGCCGCTGGGCCTGGTGGACGTCAAAGTGGCGGCGCTGGGCGAGGACTGGTCCGGCCTCAAGTTCGTCCGGCGCACCGAGAACCGGAGCTGACCGGGCCGCCGCGCCGCGGTGCGCGCGGCGGCCCGGGTGCTCAGTGGAACTGCAGCGAGGCGTCACCGGCGTTGGTGGTGACCGACCCCGGGCACAGGAAGCTGCCCGAGGTCTTGGTGGCGGTGAAGGCCCGGTTGACGTACCTGCGGGTGGTGCCGTCGCGGTTCCACAGGATGTTCGTCGCCTTGTAGCGGCAGGAGATGAAGCTCTGCTGCCCGGTGATGTCGATGGCGTCGGCCTTGGCGGTGCCGGCGGTGTCGTCGAAGGTCACCGCGGGGTTGTTGTTCAGGCTCGCGGTGATGCTCCCGTTGCAACTCAGGTTGCCACCGGGCTTGTTGATGGTGCTCCGGTCGATGGTGAGGGCGGCCGGCGGGTTGGCGCTGGTCTTCGCGCCGGTCCAGGTGCAGGTGTTGCCCGCGACCACGATGACCCCGTCCACCCGCTGGTCGGCGGTGGGTCCCGGCGCGGCGGCGGTGGCGGTACCGGTGGCGGCCGCGACGAGCAGGGCGGTGACGCACGACAGTTTCTTGATCGGTCCCATGTCGCTCCTTGGTTGGCACGTCCTTGTGGGGGTGTGCGGAGCCCTGGAACCGGGCCGACCGGCGGAGTCGGCGCGGCTCCGGGTGCGTCAGGGAAGGTCCCACAGGGATGTTCAATTGTCAGGTCCCGGTCAATTCATTGGCCGGAACGCGCCTGCTCGTGCCGGATCCCGTCGGCCCCGGCCGGCCGGACGGCCCCGGGCCGCACCCCTGCGCCACTACGGAGAATCGAGCGAGCGGGGCGAGAGTATCCCCGGTGCGCCGATCCAGGGCGCCTGGAAGCCGGCGAAGGGAAGCGACCGAACCGTGAAGACCCTGAAACGAACCTTTCGTTCCCTGTCGGTCCGTAACTTCAGGCTGTTCGCCTTCGGTCAGCTGCTGTCCGTGACCTGCACCTGGATGATGGTCATCGCACAGGACTGGCTGGTGCTGGACCTCTCGGGCAACTCGGCCACCGCCCTGGGCACCGTGACGGCGATGCAGTTCGCCCCGGTCCTGCTGCTCACCCTGTACGGCGGCCGGCTGGCCGACCGCTACGACAAGCGCACCATCCTGATCGTGGCCAACCTGGCCCTGGGCTCCCTCGCCCTGGGGCTCGCCCTCTGGGTCAGGACCGGGGAGGTCCAGCTCTGGCACATCTGGCTGTTCGCCCTCGCCGACGGCGCCGTCAAGTCCATCGAGGCCCCGACCCGGATCTCCTTCGTCAGCGAGATGGTCGGCGCCGAACTGCTGCCGAACGCCTCGGCGATGAGCGCCGCGTACTTCAACGCGGCCCGGGTGGTGGGTCCGGCGGTGGCCGGTGTGCTCATCGCCCACCTCGACGTCGCGACCGTGATCACGATCAACGCGGTCAGCTACCTGGCGACCGTGCTGAGCGTCGCGGCCATGCGGCCGGGGGAGTTGTACCGGGCCGCGGTGCGTCCCCGGGCCGCCAAGGTCGCGGACGGGCTGCGCTACACCGTCAGCCGGCCCGACCTGATGCGCCCCATCATCCTGACCGGCGTCCTGGGCCTGGTCGGCTTCAACTTCCAGCTCACGCTGCCGCTGCTGGCCAAGGCGGAGTTCCACACCGACTCCGCCTCCTTCGGCCTGCTGAGCAGTTCGCTGGCGGTGGGCTCGCTGGTCGCGGCGCTGGTGACCACCGCCCGGCGCGGGCGGCCCACGGCCCTGGTCGTCACCGGATCGGCGCTGGGCTTCGGGGTGTTCGAGTTCCTGACCGGACTGGCGCCGGGGCTGCCCGCGGCCTGCGTCCTGCTGGCCGGGACCGGTTTCGCGATGATGTACTTCACCCAGGCCTCCAACCACCGCGTCCAGCTCGGCTCGGACCCCGAGTACCGGGGCCGGGTGATGGCCCTCTACACGGTGATCTTCCAGGGCACCACCCCGCTCGGCGCGCTGCTCACCGGATGGACGGCCGGCGCGTGGGGCGTGCGGTGGGCCCTGTACGCGGGCGGCCTGATCTCGGTGCTCGGCGGACTGGCGGCGCTGACCACCTGCCCGCGCTCGGCCCTGACCGCGACGGGCCAGCCGGTGGCCCAGCCGGCCGGTGCGCCCGCGGTGCCGGCCGCCGACGGGCCGGACCGGCCGGTCGTCCAGCCGGCCGGTGCGCCCGCGGTGCCGGCCGTCGACCGGCCGGCCGGGCCGGTCGCCGTGGCCGTGCCCGAGGGGCGGCCGGTGCGGTAGCGGCGCCGGACTATAGCAGCCGCACGGGGGGTTGCCCGGACGTTTATCCGATGGTGATGCAGTTGCCGCGCGACCACCACACAGGGCACTAGCGTCCCATCGCACCCGGGACCGCGGGCGCCCCACCGAACGGCGGTGGTCGCACAACCCCCGCACCTCGCCCGGGACTTGAGCGAGGAGGGCACTGTGCTGCCACTGCGGCGACGGTCCATCAGCAGTCTGCCGGACGCCACCCGGCACGCCCTGGCCGGCGGGGTCGTCATCGGAGCCCTGGCGCTCACCCTGCTCGCCCTGCTGGTCCCCGTGAACGCCTTCGGGGCCCGGTCCCCGGTGCCGGCCGCCGGCGCCCTGCCGGGGGACGACGGCGCCGGTACGCTGAGCACCCCCTACGGGCCCCTGACCGCGCAGGACCGGGACTTCGTCCGCAAGGTGCGGCTGGCCGGCCTCTGGGAGCTGCCGGCCGGCCGCCAGGCGCAGCAGCGGGCGAGCCGGGAGAGCGTCCGGATCGCCGGCGAGCACCTGGTCGAGGGCCACACCGAACTGGACCGCAGGGTGATCGAGGTGGGCCAGGCGCTCGGCCTGGACCTGCCCAACCAGCCCAGCGAACAGCAGCAGGGCTGGCTCACCGAGCTCGACCGCGCCCAGGGCGACCTCTACGAACGGCGCTTCATCCAACTGCTGCGCCAGGCCCACGGCAAGGTCTTCGCCCTGGTCGCCCTGGTCCGGGCACAGACCCGCAACTCGATGGTCCGGGCCCTGGCCACCGACGCCAACGCCACGGTGCTGGACCACATGACCGTCCTCGAGGACAGCGGGCTGGTCGACTTCGACGCGCTCGCCGACGCCACGCCGCCCACCGGCAGCGGGTCCCCGGCGGCGCCGTCCGCCCCCTCAACCGTCCCCCAGACGAAGTGAAGTGATCGCATGAGCCGACAACAGGGCCACAAGCGCCCGCTGTTGACCCGCAAGGCCCTGGCCCTGGTGGCCGTCCTGGCGGTGGGGGCCGGCGGGGCCACCGTCATCGCCCAGCAGGCCTCCGCCGGGATCACCGGCCAGGACCGCGGCGCCGCCGCCCCGGTGACCGCCACCATCGACTGCCCCGACGTGGGGGACCGGCTGACCGTGGTGCCCGAACAGGCCCGCGCGGAGGTGGACCGCAACCTCGCCGGCATGGACAGCCAACTCGCCGACGCCTACGCCGCCCTGGCCGACGGACGGGCCTCCTCCGGCACGCTCCTGGGGCAGCTGGAGCAGCAGCGCAGCCGGTCCATCGGCCGGGTGAGCGAGGCGATCGGCCGGTTCACCACGACCCCCGACGACCTGCGCGACCTGAGCCGCTGCACGATGCAGCAGGCCCCCGCGGGGGACGCCCCGGGCGCCGGCACCGCGGTCGTGGACAACACGAGCGGCAGCCAGGACGGCAGCCAGGACGGCGGTCGGAGCGGTACCGGCGCGGCGGACCCCGGGTCCCCGGCCGGCCGCGGCTCCGGCACCAGCCGCGGCGGCCCCGCCCGCAGCGACTTCGTCGCCATCACGGCGGTCCGGCCGAACGTCCGCCGCCCGGCCCCGGGCCGGGGCGCCTCCACGGGATCCTTCGCCGTCTTCTGCGGACGCAACGAGAACGGCCACTTCAACCCCGACAACGTCATCGTCGCCCCGGGCGTCAGCAACGGCGCCCACCACATGCACGACTACGTCGGCAACCTGGCCACCGACGCCTTCTCGGGCAACGACACCCTCGCCGCGGCCGGCACCACCTGCACCAACGGAGACCAGTCGACCTACTACTGGCCGGTGCTGCGGCTGCGCGACGGCCGCGCCGAACAGGACGCGAACGCCCCCGGCGGCGGCCAGGACGGCAACGTCGGAAGCATCCAGCGACCGCGCCAGGTCACCCTCCAGTTCCAGGGCAGCCCGGCCTCCCGGGTGACCGGCATGCCCCGCTTCCTGCGCATCATCACCGGGGACGCCAAGGCCTTCACCAACGGCCCGGCCAACGCCAACGCCTCCTGGAGCTGCACCGGGTTCGAGAACCGCCAGCTCAAGGACAAGTACCCGATCTGTCCGCGCGGCAGCGACGTGGTGCGCTCCTTCACCTTCCAGAGCTGCTGGGACGGCCGCAACACCGACAGCGCCAACCACCGCACCCACGTGGCCTTCCCGGACCGGGCCGGGCGCTGCCCCAACGGCTTCCGGGCGGTCCCGAAGCTGGTGCAGCGGATCGTCTACCGGGTCCCGCCGGGCTCGCGGTTCGCCGTGGACAGCTTCCCCGAACAGCTCCACAAGCCCGTCACCGACCACGGGGACTTCATCAACGTCATGTCCGACCGGCTGATGGCCTCCATGGTGCGCTGCATCAACGGCGGTCGCGCCTGCCGGTGACCCCCCGGGGCCCGAACGCCCCCACCCGCCACCGGGTCCGGCCGCCGCACCGGCCCGCCACCCCCCGAGCCCCCGGGGCGGACGCCCTCCCCATGCCCGTCCGCCCCGGGAACGGTGCCGGTCCGAAGCCGACTTCGGGCCGGCGCCGCCGCCTCCCTGGAGTGTGATGTCCCACCCGATCGCAACCCGCGACACCCAAGGCCCCGCAGACCGGGAGCTCACCCGCCGGCTGCGGGCCGCCTACCGGGCCGGGGTGGTCAACCCGGCCGTGGGCGACCTGCTCTACCGCCGCCACCGCGCGGCGCTGCTGGCGTACGCGCGCACCTGCTGCCGTACCCCGC
This sequence comes from Streptomyces sp. NPDC089919, assembly GCF_040684615.1. Lineage (NCBI taxonomy): Bacteria > Bacillati > Actinomycetota > Actinomycetes > Kitasatosporales > Streptomycetaceae > Streptomyces > Streptomyces sp. NPDC089919. The sequence continues at coordinate 621 of NZ_JBFBGK010000058.1, read as the reverse complement.
AGGACGCCGAGGACCTGGTCTCCGAGGCCTTCACCCGCACCTTCCAGGCGGTGCGGGGCGGCGCCGGGCCGGACGGCTCCTGGCGCGCCTACCTGCTGGCCGTCGTCCGGAACACCGCGATCCAGTGGAGCGCCTGCGACCGGCGCACGCTGCCGCTGCCGGACTTCGAGGGCCGGCCGCTCGCCGCCGGCCCGGGCGAGGAGGACCCGCAGGGCCGCTTCCTGGCCTCCGAAGACCTCCGGCTGGCCGCCCGGTCCTTCCGGATGCTCCCCGAGCGCTGGCAGGTGGTGCTCTGGCACACCCTGGTCGAGGGTGCCGCCCCGCACCAGGTGGCGGCGGTGCTCGGGATCACCCCCAGCGCCGTCGCCTCCCTGGCCTTCCGGGCCCGGGAAGGGCTGCGCGAGGCGTACCTGCGCGCACACCTGGACGCCGCCGCCGACCTGCGCTGCCGGCGCTTCGGCCCGCTGCTCGGGGCGGCCGCCCGGCGCGGCGGGGTGCGCCGGGCCCCGGCCCTGGCCCGGCACCTGGCGGGCAAGGACAGGGACGGGGACGACCAGAGATCACCGCACCAAATCGAGAGCACTGCTCTTGCTTTGGTGCGGCGATCCGTGCACACTGTTC
>NZ_JBFBGK010000057.1:0-50063 GCF_040684615.1 Streptomyces sp. NPDC089919 | reverse complement strand
GTTTGAGGCGCGGGGTCCGGGGCGGAGCCCCGGTTTCGGGATGGGGGTCCCCCCGGACGGAGTCTGGGGGAGGGCGGGGAGGGGACCGGCTCCGCGCAGCGGCCCCCGACCCGGCCCGTCAGCCGCGACCCCGCAGGGGGATCCGTACGGACGACAGGCGGCGGACCACCGCATCGCGCGCGGCGGCGTACCGGTCCGTGAGGGTCCAGCGGACGCGGACGGCCGAGCGGGGGGCCAGCAGGGCGCGGAGCCGCGGCAGGCGGCCGGCCCCGGCCAGCAGCGCGGCCCGGACCCGGAGGATGTCCTCCGCAGAGGCCGGGCCGACCTCGGCCGACGGGGCGTACAGGGACCGCTCCACCGCGGAGGCGACCCGGTGCACCGCCTCCGCCTCGTTGACCTCCAGCTCACCCCGCCGCACGATCCGCGCCGCCGCCTTGCGCGGCGACAGCGCCTCGTCCGGCTCGATGCCCAGGTCCCAGGCGATGTCGCCCAGCTCCCGCCAGGCGTCCAGCGGGTCGCCCGAGGACAGCCGCCGCCTGCGCAGCCGCGCCCGCCACAGCACCGGCAGCAGCGGCAGGGCGAGGACCAGCAGCACCGCCGCGGCGGTCCCGAGCAGTGCGGGCCAGGACGGCCCGCCGTCGTCGGAGCCGGCCGCGACGCCCGCGGTGGCCCCGCCGCACTCGCCCAGCCGCTTCAGCTCGGGCGGGCAGTCCTGCCCCGTGGACGGGGTGGGGGCCGGCGCCTGGGTCCGGCCCGGGAGCTCGGCCGCCGGGTCCGAGGGCCGGTCCGTCGGGGTGGTCGGCCGGGTGTAGGAGGGCGTGCTGCCGCGCGAGGGCGTGGGCTCGAAGCGGGTCCAGCCCACCCCCTCGAAGTACAGCTCGGGCCAGGCGTGCGCGTCCCGCAGCCCCACCGACCAGCTGCCGTCCGGCTTCGCGGTGCCCGCGGTGAAGCCCACCGCCACCCGCGCCGGGATGTCCAGGGTCCGCGCCATCGCCGCCATGGTGAAGGCGAAGTGGACGCAGAAGCCCTCCTTCTGCTTCAGGAAGGCCGTGATCGCGGCCGTGCCCGAGCCGGAGGCGGTGCGGGTGTTGTACGTGAAGCCGCCGTCGGAGGCGAACCAGTCCTGGAGCCGCACCGCCTTGGCGTAGTCGCTCCGGGCGCCCCGGGTGACCGACAGCGCGGTCTGCGCGACCTGCTGCGGCAGCGAGTCGGGCACCTGCGTGTACTCGGCGAGCACGTTCGCGGCCGGCCGCTTGGCCTGCTCCAGCTGTGCGGCCGTGGGCATCACCTGGAGGCTGCGCACGGTGTACTGCGCGCCCCGGGTGTTCTGCCCCCGGTCGCCGACCAGCGTCCGGCCCACCGGTTCGAAGCGCCACTTGCCGCCGATGTCCACCGCGATGGCCGGGTAGGGCATCGGCAGGTACGTCTGCGCGTACCAGCCGGCCGCCGAGATGCTGGTGCGCACCTCGGAGGTCTGCACCTCCTGGTTGAGCCCCGGCGGGTCCGGCAGGTGGTCCGGGACGGCCGTGATCTCCCGCTCGGAGGTCTTCCAGGACGTGCCGTCGAACTGGTCCAGGGCCACGATCCGCAGGTACTGCTCCGCGGTGGTGCGGCTGTCGGTGCGGTAGCGCAGCACCTCCCGGTCCTCCGGGACGTTCAGGCTGCTCTGCAGCGACACCAGCGGGTTGACCGCCGAGATGGTGCCGCCGCCGGGGCCGTCCCCGTCGCCCTTGCCGCTGCCGTCCAGCAGCCCGCCGTGCATCGCCGGCAGCGCGGCCGGCACCAGCAGCGCGACGCCCAGCGCCACGGCGCCCAGCCGGCGCCCGGTGCGGACCGGGGCCAGCGCGCCCCCGCCGGCCGTCAGGCCCGCGTTGGTCCGGCCGCGCGGGGCGCCGCCGAAGACCCGGCCCCACTGCGAGAGCCGGTCCCGGCCCTCGGCCAGGAGCAGCAGCAGGTACCCGGCGCCGGCCAGCAGGAACCACAGCCAGTCCGCGCCGCTGCCGGTGAGCCCGGCGGCCACCGAGTACAGGGCGAGCAGCGGCAGGCCCGCGGCGGCGGCGCTGCGGAAGGTGACCGCCAGGGCGTCCACCAGCAGTCCGACCAGGAGCACCCCGCCGAGCAGCAGCAGCCGGATCCCGTCGGTCAGCGGCGCCGGGCTCGCGTAGTTGCCCACGTCCGCCGCGCCGTCCGCGAAGAGGTCGGCCAGGCCCTGCACCGCGGCGGGGCCGGGCAGCACCCCGGCGAACGCCCGCTCGCCGGCGAACAGCACGGTCAGCAGGAGTACGGTCACCACCAGCTGCGCGAGCACGGTCAGCGACCGGGCCAGCGGCACCCGGCGGGTGCCCATGCCCACCCCGGCCTGGACCGCGGCCAGGACCGCGGCCTGCGGCAGCCAGCTCGCCGGGTGCACCAGCGGCAGCAGCGCGCAGGAGGTCATCAAGGTGGCCGCCAGTGCGCACAGCGTCAGTCTCGCCCGGCCGCTCATGCCCATCCCCCCGAAGTACCGCGGCCCGCGGGGGCGTTCCCCGCCTGCCGCCACAGCTGCGTCAGCGTCGTCCCCGGCTCGGCCGGCAGCGCGGTCCAGCCGGTCTCCCGGAGCCGGCGCAGCCGGTCCGCGGCCGTGCCGTCCGGCCGGCCGCCCTCGGCCCAGGCCCCGGAGTCCAGGACGAAGGCCACCGCGGCGCCGGTGCGCTGGCGCATCTTCGCCGCGAGCTCGGCCTGGGGCTCGTCCAGGTCGCCGAGGAAGGCGACCAGCAGGCCCTCGTTCACGCTGCGGACCGCGTCGTGGGCGCGGGAGAGCCCGGCGCCGTCGGAGTGCCCGACCACCGCGAGGGTGTCCATCATCAGTCCGGCCGCCTCGGCGGACTCCTGGCCGCCGGCGGAGAACCCGCCGGAGCCCTCGCCGCCCACGGCGGTGCCGGTGTCGGTCAGCAGCCGCACCGAGTAGCCGTGTTCCAGCAGGTGCAGCAGTACCGAGGCGGCGCCCGAGACGGCCCATTCGAAGGCCGAGTCGGGCCCGGCGCCCTGGTAGGCGATCCGCCGGGTGTCCAGCAGGACCGTGGCCCGGGCCCGCTGCGGCTGCTCCTCGCGGCGCACCATCAGCTCGCCGTACCGGGCGGTGGAGCGCCAGTGCACCCGGCGCAGGTCGTCGCCGTGCCGGTAGCCGCGCGGGATGACGTCGTCGTCGCCGGCGAGCGCGAGCGAGCGCTGCCGGCCGTCGCCGTAGCCGGCGGACTCGCCGGTCAGCCGGATCCGGGGCAGCGGCTCGGTGCGCGGTATCACCGTCAGGGTGTCGTACTCCCGGAACGACCGGGTCAGCTCGACCAGCCCGAAGGGGTCGGTGAGCCGGAGCTGGAGCGGTCCCAGCGGGTAGCGGCCGCGCAGGTCGGAGCGGACCCGGTAGGAGACCTCCCGCCGGCCGCCGCCCTCGACCCGGTCCAGCACGAAGCGGGGCCGGGGCCCGAGGACGTACGGGACCCGGTCCTGGAGCATCAGCAGGCCGGTGGGAAGCCGGGAGACGTTGTTCATGCGCAACTGGACCCGGGCCTCGGCGCCCGCGGGCACCCGGCCCGGGGTCAGCCGCCGGGTGCCGCTGACCCGGTGCTGGGTGCGGTGCAGGGCGACCGTGCAGATCAGCGGGAGCACCGCGAGCAGCAGGCCGACCCGCAGCAGGTCGCCCTGGCCCAGGACGTACGCGCAGACCGCGGCCGCGATCCCGGCGGCCAGGAAGGACCGGCCGCGGGTGGTCAGCCCGGACAGCGCGGAGCGCAGGCCCGCGCGCCCGGACCCGTCGGCCGGGCGCGGTGCGGACTCCATCAGTAGCTCCGCTGGCCCGGGGGCTGCGTGCCGTACCCGGCGGTCCCGGTGCCGCCGCGGACCGCGGCGGTCGGGACCGGGGTGCGCTGCACGATCTCGGCCACGACCTGCTCGGCGCTGCGGCCGTTGAGCTGGGCCTGGGCGGTGGGCAGCAGCCGGTGCGCGAGCACCGGGCCGGCCAGTTCCTGCACGTCGTCGGGCAGGACGTAGTCCCGGCCGCCGAGCGCGGCGGAGGCCTTGACGGCCCGCAGCAGGTGCAGGGTGGCCCGCGGCGAGGCGCCCAGCCGCAGGTCGGGGTGGTTGCGGGTGGCCGCGACCAGGTCGACGATGTACCGCCGGACCGGGTCGGCGACGTAGACGTCCCGCACGGCCTCTATGAGCTTGACGATGTCGTGGGCGTGCGCGACGGCCTGGAAGTCGTCGAGCGGGGAGACCCCGCCGTGCACGTCGAGCATCTCCAGCTCGGCCTCGGGGCTGGGGTAGCCGACCGAGACCCGGGCCATGAAGCGGTCCCGCTGGGCCTCGGGGAGGGGGTAGGTGCCCTCCATCTCGACCGGGTTCTGGGTGGCGACCACCATGAACGGGCTGGGCAGCTCGTAGGTGGCGCCGTCGATGGTGACCTGGCGCTCCTCCATCGACTCCAGCAGCGCGGACTGCGTCTTCGGCGAGGCGCGGTTGATCTCGTCGCCGATCACGATCTGCGCGAAGATCGCGCCCGGCTTGAACTCGAACTCGCGGCGCTGCTGGTCGTAGATGCTGACGCCGGTGATGTCCGAGGGCAGCAGGTCCGGCGTGAACTGGATGCGCTGGACCGAGCAGTCGATGGACTTGGCCAGGGTCTTGGCCAGCATCGTCTTGCCGACGCCGGGGACGTCCTCGATCAGCAGGTGCCCCTCGGCGAGCAGCACCACCAGAGAAAGCCGCACGACCTCGGGCTTGCCCTCGATCACGCGCTCCACGGCACCGCGCACCCGCTCCGCGGTGGTGGTCAGATCAGCGAGGCTCGCTCGATCGTCATAGGTCGTCACCCGGCCCTCCTCGGCCCTTTCCCGGGCCGACGCCCTGTGCGCATGACCGGCCCACCCCAAACACATGGACGTCCACCGGAAACGGTCCTGACGGTTTCCGGGCAGGCGTCACCCCGCATTCTTGACGGCGCGACGCCTCCCTGTCACTCAGGAGACGGGGTCGATCTCCCGGAGCAGTCCCGTGTGGACGTCGAAGACGAAGCCCCGCACGTCGTCCTTGTGCAGGAGGAACGGCGAGGTCCGCACCCGCTGCATGGACTGCCGGACGTCCTGGTCGACGTCCCGGAAGGCCTCGACGGCCCACGCGGGACGCTGGCCGACCTCCTCCTCCAGCTCGTGCCGGAAGTCCTCGGTCAGGCTCTCGAGTCCACAGCCGGTGTGGTGGACCAGTATCACCGCGCGGGTGCCCAGCGCGCGCTGGCTGATCGTGAGTGACCGGATCACGTCGTCGGTGACCACGCCGCCCGCGTTGCGGATGGTGTGGCAGTCGCCGAGCTCCAGGCCGAGCGCGGCGTGCAGGTCGAGGCGGGCGTCCATGCAGGCGACGACGGCGACGTGGAGGACCGGCCGGGCGTCCATGCCGGGGTCGGAGAAGCCCTCGGCGTAGCGCTGGTTCGCCCCGACGAGGAGGTCGATGACGGTGCCGGCCTTCGCGGGTGCGGACTCTGCGGGCGGGGATGCGGGAGACGTCATGACTACGACGTTAGTGCTCACACTTGAGCGGAGCAGGTGTGAGGCTGGACAAACGAGATCAACGAACCTTGTTGTGAGCTAACCCACAGGGTCGAGGATGGCGCACCCGATCGGGTGATATGCGTCTTTTGCCGGATTACCCGACCCGCCCGGGCGGCGCGCGGGTCCGGTTCGTTGACCGCGCCTACCTGTGGACTAAAGTGGCGCGAACCGGCCGGGGGCCCGGCACCGCCCGCGCCCCGACCGCACAACACCCCCGCGTGCGCGGCGCGTACGTCCACGTACTCGCAGGTCGCGCCGTTATCTGAGAGGGCGCATGAGCCAGACCCGACACGTCCCGGTGATGCTCCATCGGTGCCTGGACCTGTTGGCCCCGGCGCTGGAACGGCCCGGGGCGGTCGTCGTCGACTGCACCCTCGGCCTCGGCGGTCACAGCGAGGCCCTGCTGACCCGCTTCCCCGAGGTCCGCCTGGTCGCCCTGGACCGCGACAAGGAAGCCCTGCGGCTCTCCGGCGAGCGCCTGGCGCCCTTCGGCGACCGCGCCACCCTGGTGCACGCCGTCTACGACGAACTGCCCGAGGTGCTGCAGCGGCTCGGCATCCCCAAGGTCGACGGCGTCCTCTTCGACCTCGGCGTCTCCTCCATGCAACTGGACGAGGCCGACCGCGGCTTCGCCTACGCCCAGGACGCCCCGCTCGACATGCGCATGGACCAGACCACGGGCATCAGCGCCGCCGAGGTCCTGAACACCTACCCGGCCGGCGAACTGGTCCGCATCCTGCGCGCCTACGGCGAGGAGAAGCAGGCCAAGCGGATCGTCTCGGCCGTGGTCCGGGAGCGCGAGAAGGAGCCCTTCAGCAACAGCGCCCGGCTGGTCGAGCTGATCCGCGACGCCCTCCCGCAGGCCGCCAAGCGCACCGGCGGCAACCCCGCCAAGCGCACCTTCCAGGCCCTGCGCATCGAGGTCAACGGCGAGCTGACGGTCCTGGAGCGGGCCGTCCCGGCCGCCGTCGCGGCCCTCGCCGTGGACGGCCGGATCGCCGTCCTGTCGTACCACTCGCTCGAGGACCGGCTGGTCAAGACGGTCTTCGCGGCCGGCGCCGCCAACACCGCGCCGCCCGGGCTGCCCGTGGTGCCGGAGAAGTACCAGCCCAAGCTCAAGCTGCTGACCCGCGGCGCCGAACTGCCGACCGAGGAGGAGGTCGCCGAGAACCGGCGCGCCGCCCCGGCCCGGCTGCGCGGCGCCCAGCGGATCCGCGAGGACGACCTGTGACGGCCCCGGGTCGTGTCCGCGAAGGAGAGCCGGCCCGCGCCGCGGGCGGCGACACCCGTACACCGGAGGACCGGAGGGGCGCGTGATCAGGCGGGGCATCCCGGCAGGGCGGCCGGGACGACCGGGGCGGCGGGGGCCGTCCCCGGCAGCGGGGGCCGCGCGCACCCCGTTCGTACTGCTGGTCGTCGTGCTGCTCGGCGGCGGCCTGATCACCCTGCTGCTGCTGAACTCGGCCCTCAACCAGGGCTCCTTCCAGCTCAGCCGGCTCAAGAAGGACACCACCGCGCTCACCGACGAGCAGCAGGCCCTGCAGCGCGACGTCGACGCCTACTCGGCGCCCGACGCGCTGGAACGCCAGGCCCGCCGGCTGGGGCTGGTACCCGGCGGCAGCCCCGTCTTCCTCGGCCCCGGCGGCCGGGTGGGCGGCGTACCGGCCCCCGCCACCGCCCCGCCGCCGCCCAGCACCGCCCCCGAGCGGGCGTCCGGCACCGCCCCGGACCCCGCCGCCCGCACCTCGTCCGCGAAGCCCTCACCGACCCCTGGCAGGTGACCTCGTGACCGCCCCCGCACGCCCCCGCTCCGCACCGCCCCGCCCGGCCGTGCCCGGCCGGCCCGCCCGCGGCGGCGGCCGATGAGCCCCGGCCAGCCGCCCCGCCGGGAGCCGCCGCGCCGCCGGGTGCCGGGCCCGGCCCGGCCCCGGCCCGCCGAGCGCCGCCCGGCCGGCCCCCGCCCCTCCGCCCGCCGGCCCCGGCCGGCCGCCGAGCCGCGGGCCTCGCACACCATCCGGCTGGGCAGTCCCCGGCCCCGGCTCCGGCTGGTCAGCCTCGGCCTGACGCTGGTGATGACCGCCTTCGTCGTCCGGCTGCTCCAGGTCCAGGCCGTGGACGCCGCGGAGTACACCACCGCGGCGGAGAAGAACCGGTACGCCAGCATCGCGCTGGCCGCCGAGCGCGGCCGGATCACCGACCGCACCGGCATCGCCCTGGCCACCAGCGTCGACGCGTACGACATCACCGCCGACCCGTCGATGTTCACCGCGAAGGAGAGCAAGGCCACCGACGCCCCCGAGCAGGCCGCCGCCCTCCTCGCCCCGATCCTCGGCAAGGACGCCAAGCAGCTCGCCGCCCGGCTGCGCACCCCCAAGAGCCGGTACGTCGTCCTGGCCCGCCGCCAGACCCCGCAGGTCTGGAACCAGATCAAGGACCTCAAGAAGGTCTTCGCCGAGCAGGCGGCGGCCGACCAGCGCAAGGGCGGACCCGGCGCCAACGTCCTGGCGGGCCTCTTCCAGGAGCCCAGCAGCAAGCGCGTGTACCCCAACGGCGACCTGGCCGCCGGGATAATCGGATACGTGAACGCCGAGGGCAAGGGCGCCGGCGGCCTCGAGTCCCTGCTCGACGAGGAGCTGGCCGGCAAGCCCGGCGAACTGAAGTACGCCCAGTCCGGCGGCCGCCGGGTGCCCACCGCCGGCTCCCGCGAGAAGCCCGCCGTGCCCGGCTCCGACGTCGAACTGACCATCGACCGCGACATCCAGTGGGCCGCCCAGAACGCCATCTCCGAGCAGGTCCGCAAGTCGGCCGCCGACCGGGGCTACGTCATCGTCCAGGACACCCGTACCGGCGAGGTGCTGGCCATGGCCAACGCCCCCGGCTTCGACCCCAACGACCTCAGCAAGGCCCGCTCCGCCGCCATGGGCAACGCGGCCCTCCAGGACGCCTACGAGCCCGGCTCCACCGCCAAGGTGATGTCCATGGCCGCCGTCCTGGAGGAGAAGAAGGCCGGCCCCACCACCCAGGTCGTCGTCCCCAACCGGCTGCACCGCGGCGACCGGCTCTTCAAGGACGACATCGACCACCCCACCTGGAACCTGACGCTCAACGGCGTGCTGGCCAAGTCCAGCAACATCGGCACCATCCTGGCCGTCGGACAGCTCGGCAAGACCCAGGCGGACGTCAACGAGGTCCTGTACTCCTACCTGACCCGCTTCGGCATCGGCCAGCCCACCGGCCTCGGCTACCCCGGCGAGACCCGCGGCATCCTCGCCCGGCCCTCCCAGTGGTCCACCTCCCAGCAGTACACGATCCCTTTCGGACAAGGCCTCTCGCTCAACGCCATGCAGGCGGCCTCCGTGTACTCGACCATCGCCAACGGCGGCATGCGCATCCGGCCCACCCTGGTCCGCGGCACCAAGGGCCCCGACGGCCGCTTCAACCCGGCGACCGAGCCGGAGAGGACCCGGGTGATCAGCGAGGACACCGCCAAGACCCTGGCGGCCATGCTCGAGTCCGTGGTCGACGACCAGGAGGGCACCGGCACCAAGGCGCGGATCCCCGGATACCGGGTCGGCGGCAAGACCGGCACGGCCAACCGAGTGGATCCGGCCACCGGCCGCTACAAGGGCTACACCGCCTCCTTCGCCGGCTTCGCCCCGGCCGACAAGCCCCGGATCACCGTCTACTGCGCCATCCAGAACCCCACCCGGGGCAGCTACTTCGGCGGCCAGATCTGCGGGCCGATCTACAAGAAGGTCATGGAGTTCGCCCTCAAGACCCTCCAGATCGCCCCCACCGGCACCGCGCCCGCGAGCCTGCCGGTCACCTTCGGACCCGGCCGCTGAGGCCGGTCCGGCCAGCACGGGTACGTGACGAGAAGCGCGAGGCACCACCAGTGACGACCATCACCCAAGGCCCCGGGAACCACGGCACCCCGGGCCCCTCAATTCCCGGCGGGCCCGGTGCGCCCGGTACGCTCACCGCCGTGCCCCACGCTGATCAGCCCAGAACCACCCAGAAAGACGCCCCGGCAGCGCCGCCGGGAGCGCCCCGGCCCGCGCAGTCGCGCCCGACGCCGCTGGGCGGCCTCGCCGCACTGCTGGGCGCGGACGTCCCGGCCGCCGCGACCGGCACCCCGGTCACCGGCATCACCCACGACTCCCGGGCCGTGCGTCCCGGCGACGTGTACGCGGCCCTGCCCGGGGCCAAGCTGCACGGCGCCGACTTCGCCGGCCAGGCCGCCTCGCTGGGTGCCGCCGCCGTCCTGACCGACCCGGCCGGCGCCGAGCGCGCCGCCGCCACCGGGCTGCCGGTGCTCGTGGTCGAGCACCCGCGGGCCCGCATGGGCGAGCTGGCCGCCGAGATCTACGGCCGCCCCGGCACCGGGCTCCTGCAGATCGGCATCACCGGCACCTCCGGCAAGACCACCACCGCGTACCTGGTCGAGGGCGGCCTGCGCGGCGCCGGCCACCGCACCGGCCTGATCGGCACCGTCGAGATGCGGATCGGCGACGAGCGGATCAAGTCCGAGCGCACCACTCCCGAGGCCACCGACCTCCAGGCCCTCTTCGCCGTCATGGCCGAGCGGGGCGTGGACGCGGTCGCCATGGAGGTCTCCAGCCACGCGCTGGTGCTCGGCCGGGTCGACGGCTGCGTCTTCGACGTGGCGGTCTTCAACAACCTGAGCCCGGAGCACATGGAGTTCCACTCCGACATGGAGGACTACTTCCAGGCCAAGGCCCAGCTCTTCACCGAGCGCCGGGCCAGGCTGGGCGTGGTCAACGTCGACGACGAGTACGGCCGCCGGCTGGCCAAGGAGGCCACCGTCCCGGTGGTCACCTTCTCCGCCGAGGGCGACGCCGCCGCCGACTGGCGCGCCGAGGACGTCGTCTCCGGCCCGGTCGGCAGCACCCTGACGATCATCGGCCCGGACGGCGTCCGGGTCCGGGCGACCGCGCCGCTGCCGGGCCCCTTCAACGTCGCCAACACCCTGGCCGCGGTGGTCACCCTGGCCGCCGCCGGGGTGGACCCGCAGACCGCCGCCGACGGCGTGGCCGCCGTCCCGGGCGTGCCCGGCCGGCTGGAGAAGGTCGACGCCGGCCAGCCGTACCTGGCGGTGGTCGACTACGCGCACAAGACCGACGCCGTCGAGTCCGTGCTGCGCGCGCTGCGCAAGGTCACCGAGGGCCGGCTGCACATCGTCCTGGGCTGCGGCGGCGACCGCGACCAGACCAAGCGCGCCCCCATGGGCGCCGCGGCCGCCCGGCTCGCCGACACTGCCGTGCTGACCTCCGACAACCCGCGCTCCGAGGACCCGCTGGCGATCCTCGCCGCCATGTTCGGCGGCGCCGTCTCGGTCCCCGCCGACGAGCGCGGCGAGGTCCTGGTGGACGCCGACCGGGCCGCCGCGATCGCCGCGGCCGTCGCCCGGGCGGAGCCCGGTGACACCGTGCTCGTCGCCGGCAAGGGCCACGAGCAGGGCCAGGACACCGCCGGGGTGGTCCGCCCCTTCGACGACCGTGCGGTGCTCCGCACCGCCATCGAGAACTCCCAGCGCCAGCAGGCCCGACAGGCCGAGGTGAACCAGTGATCGCCCTCTCCCTCGCCGAGATCGCCGACCTCACCGGCGGGCGTGCCCACGACATACCGGATCCGTCGGTACGGGTCTCCGGGGCCGTGGTCGTCGACTCCCGCAAGGTCGAACCCGGCGGTCTGTTCGTCGCGTTCGACGGGGAGCACGTCGACGGACACGACTACGCCGAGCGGGCCGTGGCCGCGGGAGCGGTCGCGGTACTGGCCGCCCGGCCCGTCGGCGTGCCCGCGGTCGTGGTCGACGACGTCGAGGCGGCCCTCGGCGCCCTGGCGCGCGCCGTGGTGGCCCGGCTGGGCACCGACGTGGTCGCGCTGACCGGTTCGGCCGGCAAGACCTCGACCAAGGACCTGATCGCGCAGGTGCTCCAGCACCACGCGCCCACCGTGTGGACCCCCGGCTCGCTCAACAACGAGATCGGCCTGCCCCTCACCGCGCTCCAGGCGACGGAGGAGACCCGGCACCTGGTCCTCGAGATGGGCGCCCGCGGCATCGGTCACATCGCCTACCTCACCGGCCTGACCCCGCCCCGGATCGGCCTGGTGCTCAACGTCGGCACCGCGCACATCGGCGAGTTCGGCGGCCGCGAGCAGATCGCCCAGGCCAAGGGCGAGCTGGTCGAGGCGCTGCCGTCGGCCGCCGAGGGCGGCGTGGCCGTGCTCAACGCCGACGACCCGCTGGTCCGCGCCATGTCCGCGCGCACGAAGGCCCGTACCGTTCTCTTCGGTGAGGCCCCGGACGCCGAAGTGCGGGCGGAGGGCGTGCGGATGACGTCCCAGGGACAGCCCGCCTTCACACTGCACACACCCACCGGGTGCAGCGACGTGACCTTGCGCCTGTACGGTGAGCACCACGTGTCGAACGCGCTCGCCGCGGCCGCCGTCGCCCACGTGCTGGGCATGTCCGTCGACGAGATCGCCCTCGCGCTCTCCGGCGCGGGCACGCTCTCCCGTTGGCGGATGGAGGTCACCGAGCGCGCCGACGGCGTGACGGTCGTCAACGACGCCTACAACGCGAACCCCGAGTCCATGAGGGCTGCGCTGCGCGCGCTCGCCGCCATGGGCGGCGCCGCCCGGGCGCAGGGGGGCCGCACGTGGGCGGTGCTCGGTCCGATGGCCGAGCTCGGTGACGCATCGCTCGCCGAGCACGACGCGGTCGGGCGGCTCGTCGTCCGGCTCAACGTGAGCAAGCTCGTCGCAGTCGGGGGCAGGGAAGCGTCCTGGCTGCAACTGGGCGCATATAACGAGGGTTCGTGGGGTGAGGAGTCGGTGCTCGTGTCCGACGCGCAGGCGGCGGTCGACCTGTTGCGCAGTGAACTGCGCCCGGGAGACGTCGTGCTGGTGAAGGCTTCCAGGTCGATCGGTCTGGAGCGGGTCGCGCAGGCGCTGCTCGACGGCGCCGAGGGCGAGGTCTGACGTCCGATGAGGCAGATCCTGTTCGCCGGTGTCATCGGCATGTTCCTGACCATCATCGGCACGCCGCTGCTCATCAAGCTGCTGGCCCGCAAGGGCTACGGCCAGTTCATCCGGGACGACGGCCCCCGCGGCCACGCCGGGAAGAAGGGCACGCCCACCATGGGCGGCATCTCCTTCATCCTGGCCACCCTGGCGGCGTACGCCCTGACGAAGGTGCTGACCTCCAGCGAGCCCACCTTCTCCGGCCTGCTGGTGCTCTTCCTGATGGCGGGCATGGGCCTGGTCGGCTTCCTCGACGACTACATCAAGATCGTCAAGCAGCGCTCGCTCGGTCTGCGCGCCAAGGCCAAGATGGCCGGCCAGCTGATCGTCGGCATCGCCTTCGCGGTGCTCGCGCTCCAGTTCAAGGACTCCCGCGAACTGGCGCCGGCCTCCACCAAGCTGTCGTTCGTCACGGACTTCGGCTGGTCCATCGGCCCGGTGCTGTTCGTGGTCTGGGCGCTGTTCATGATCCTGGCCATGTCCAACGGCGTGAACCTGACGGACGGCCTCGACGGCCTGGCCACCGGCGCCGCCGTCATGGTCTTCGGCGCCTACACCTTCATCGGCGTCTGGCAGTACCAGGAGTCCTGCGCCAACGCGGCGACCCTGACCAACCCGGCCGCCTGCTTCGAGGTGCGCGACCCGCTGGACCTCGCGATCGTCGCCTCCGCCCTGATGGGCGCCTGCTTCGGCTTCCTGTGGTGGAACACCTCGCCGGCCAAGATCTTCATGGGCGACACCGGCTCGCTGGCCCTCGGCGGCGCCCTGGCCGGCCTGGCCATCTGCTCGCGCACCGAGCTGCTGGTCGCGCTGCTCGGCGGCCTGTTCGTCCTCATCACCATGTCCGTGGTGATCCAGGTCGGCACCTTCCGCCTGACCGGCGGCAAGCGGGTCTTCCGGATGGCCCCGCTCCAGCACCACTTCGAGCTCAAGGGCTGGTCCGAGGTCCTGGTCGTGGTCCGCTTCTGGATCATCCAGGGCATGTGCGTGATCGTGGGCCTGGGCGTCTTCTACGCGGGATGGGCAGCCGACAAGTGACCTCCTGGCAGGGCATGAACATCACCGTGGCCGGTCTCGGCGTGAGCGGCATCAGCGCCGCCCGTGCCCTGGCCGGCCTCGGCGCATCGGTCACCGTCGTCGACGGCGGGGACAGCGAGGCGCACCGTACCCGGGCCGCCGAGGTGGAGTCCCTGGGCGTGCGGGTCCGGCTCGGCGACGCCGAGACCCTTCCCGAGGGCACCGACCTGGTCGTCACCTCGCCCGGCTGGGCGCCCGCCAGCCCCCTCTTCACGGCCGCCGCCGCGGCCGGCGTGGAGGTCATCGGGGACGTGGAGGTGGCCTGGCGGCTGCGCGGCCCCGGAGCGGCCCCCTGGCTCGCGGTCACCGGCACCAACGGCAAGACCACCACCACCCAGATGCTGGCCTCGATCCTGACGGCCGCCGGGCTGCGCACCGTCGCGGTGGGCAACATCGGCACCCCGATCATCGACGTGGTGCTCGGCGCGACGCCGTACGACGTGCTCGCCGTCGAGCTCTCCAGCTACCAGCTGCACTGGGCGCCCGGGGTCCGGGCGCACTCCGCCGCGGTCCTCAACCTCGCCCCCGACCACCTCGACTGGCACGGCTCCATGGAGGCGTACGCCGCCGACAAGGGCCGGATCTACGAGGGCAACACGGTCGCCTGCGTCTACAACGTCGCCGACAAGGCCACCGAGGACCTGGTGGTCGAGGCCGACGTCGAAGAGGGCTGCCGGGCCATCGGCTTCACCCTCGGCGCCCCGGGCCCCTCGATGCTCGGCGTGGTCGACGGCATCCTGGTCGACCGGGCCTTCGTCGAGAACCGCCAGAAGAACGCCCAGGAGCTGGCCGAGGTCGCCGACGTCGACCCGCCCGCGCCGCACAACATCGCCAACGCCCTCGCGGCGGCGGCGCTGGCCCGCGCCTTCGGCGTGCCGCCCAAGGCCGTCCGCGACGGGCTGCGGGCCTTCAAGCCCGACGCGCACCGGATCGCGTACGTGGCCGAGGTCGGCGGGGTGACGTACATCGACGACTCCAAGGCCACCAACACCCATGCCGCGGAGGCCTCGCTGGCGGCCTACGAGCCGGTCGTGTGGATCGCCGGCGGTCTGGCCAAGGGCGCGACCTTCGACGAGACCGTGGCCACCGCCGCCAAGCGGCTGCGCGGGGCCGTGCTGATCGGCGCCGACCGGCACCTGATCCGCGAAGCGCTCGCGCGACACGCGCCCGAGGTCCCGGTGGTCGACCTCGACCGGACCGACACTGGGGCGATGCTTGCTGCGGTCCGGGAAGCGGCCCGGCTCGCGCAGCCCGGCGACACGGTCCTGCTGGCCCCGGCCTGTGCCTCGATGGACATGTTCGTGAACTACGCCAAGCGCGGCGACGCCTTCGCCGACGCCGTGCGCGAACTGGCCGCGGAAAGCGCCTAGCGCGGGGACTGGGGTCCCTCCGGCCGGCCGCTGGTACGAGTGGAGGGGAACGACACATGCAGCGCGTGGCGGTGGGAACCGGGCGGCGGCCCGCGGCACCGAAGCCTCCCCGGCCCCTGGGCCGCAAGCGGTCCGGCGGGCCCTCGGGAGCCCCCGGACGCGGACCCTTCGACCGGATGCGGCGCAACTACCAGCAGTTGCGCCGCACCTGGGACCGCCCGCTGACGGCGTATTACCTGATCTTCGGCAGCGCGCTGCTCATCACCGTCCTCGGACTGGTGATGGTCTACTCCGCCTCGATGATCAAGGCGCTCCAGCTGGGCCTGTCCGCCTCGTACTTCTTCCAGAAGCAGTTCTTCGCCGCCCTGCTGGGCACCGGACTGCTGCTGACCGCCTCCCGGATGCCCGTCAAGCTGCACCGGGCCCTGTGCTACCCGGCGCTGGCCGGAACCGTCTTCCTGATGGTGCTCGTCCAGGTCCCCGGGATAGGGGTCTCGGTCGGCGGGAACCAGAACTGGATCTCGCTGGGCGGCCCCTTCATGCTCCAGCCCAGCGAGTTCGGCAAGCTGGCGCTGATCATGTGGGGCGCCGACCTGCTCGCGCGCAAGGGCGACAAGGGCCTGCTGAGCCAGTGGAAGCACCTGCTGGTCCCGCTGATCCCGGTCGCCTTCCTGCTGCTGGGCCTCATCATGCTCGGCGGGGACATGGGCACCGCCATGATCCTCACCGCGATCCTCTTCGGCCTGCTCTGGCTGGCCGGCGCCCCCACCCGGCTGTTCGTGGGCGTCCTGGCCCTCGCCGGCCTGATCGGCGCCGTGCTCATCAAGACCAGCCCGCACCGGATGGACCGGCTGGCCTGCATCGGTGCCACCGACCCGGGCAGGAACGACCTCTGCTGGCAGGCGGTCCACGGGCTGTACGCCCTGGCCTCGGGCGGCTGGTTCGGTTCGGGGCTCGGGGCCAGTGTGGAAAAATGGGGACAACTGCCCGAAGCCCACACCGACTTCATCTTCGCCATCACCGGGGAGGAACTGGGACTGGCGGGGACGCTGTCGGTCCTCGCCCTGTTCGCGGCTCTAGGCTATGCGGGTATCCGCGTGGCCGGACGCACGGAGGACTCCTTCGTCAGGTATGCCGCGGGTGGCGTGACCACCTGGATCACGGCCCAGGCCGTGATCAACATCGGTGCGGTGCTCGGCCTGCTGCCGATCGCCGGGGTCCCGCTCCCGCTGTTCTCCTACGGGGGGTCGGCCCTGCTGCCGACCATGTTCGCGGTCGGACTGCTCATCGCCTTCGCGCGTGAGGAACCGGCGGCGCGGGCGGCACTGGCGATGCGGCAGCCGAGGTTCGGCTGGAAGCGGGCCGGGCTGAGATGGAAGTCGATGAGACGGCGCGTCAAGAGGCGTCCGTCCGGAGAGCGGTGAATTTCGGTGCATGTCGTACTCGCCGGTGGGGGGACCGCCGGCCACATCGAGCCGGCGCTCGCCCTCGCGGACGCCCTGCGCAGGCAGGACCCGACCGTGGGCATCACGGCCCTGGGCACGGAGCGCGGTCTGGAGACCCGCCTGGTCCCGGAGCGGGGCTACGAGCTGGGGCTGATCCCGGCCGTGCCGCTGCCGCGCAAGCCCACCCCCGAGCTGATCACCGTCCCCGGGCGGCTGCGCGGCACCATCAAGGCGGCCGAGGAGATCCTGACCCGCACCAAGGCCGACTGCGTGGTCGGCTTCGGCGGTTACGTGGCCCTGCCCGGCTACCTCGCGGCCAAGCGCCTCGGGGTGCCGATCATCGTCCACGAGGCCAACGCCCGCCCCGGCCTGGCCAACAAGATCGGCTCCCGGTACGCCGCCGCGGTCGCCGTCTCCACCCCGGACAGCAAGCTGCGCGGCGCCCGCTACGTCGGCATCCCGCTGCGCCGCACCATCGCCACCCTCGACCGGGCCGCGGTCCGTCCCGAGGCCCGGGCCGCCTTCGGCCTGGACCCGAACCTGCCGACCCTGCTGGTCTCCGGCGGCTCGCAGGGCGCCCGCCGGCTCAACGAGGTCGTCCAGCAGATCGCCCCGGCCCTCCAGCGCTCCGGCATCCAGATCCTGCACGCGGTCGGCCCGAAGAACGAACTGCCGCGCGTGGACAACATGCCCGGGATGCCGCCCTATGTCCCGGTACCGTACGTGGACCGGATGGACCTCGCGTACGCCGCGGCGGACATGATGCTCTGCCGCGCGGGCGCGATGACCGTCGCCGAACTCTCCGCCGTCGGGCTCCCGGCCGCCTACGTCCCGCTGCCCATCGGCAACGGCGAACAGCGGCTCAACGCCCAGCCGGTGGTCAAGGCCGGCGGCGGCCTCCTCGTGGACGACGCGGAGCTCACCCCCGAGTGGGTGCAGCAGCAGGTCCTCCCGGTGCTGGCCGATCCGCACCGGCTCTACGAGATGTCCCGCGCCGCCGCCGAGTTCGGCCGCCGGGACGCCGACGAGCTGCTGGTCGGCATGGTGTACGAGGCGATCGCCGCGCACCGGAACCGCTGACGCAGGAGGCGAAGAGGAGTGGCCGGACCCACGACCGCGCGAAGCGGTGGACCGAAGGCGCCGAAGCCCGCGCGGGACGCGAAGCGCCCCAGACCGCCCCGGCCCGCCAAGCCGTCCCGGTCCGGCCCCTCCCCGGCCCCCCGGCCCTGGTTCCGGCGGGGCCCGGTGCTCCTGGGGCTGGCCGCCGCCGTCCTGCTGACCGCGGGCGGCACCTGGGTCCTGTACGGCTCGCCGTGGCTGCGGGTCGAGAAGGTGGGCATCAGCGGCACGCAGGTGCTCACCCCCGAACAGGTGCGCACGGCCGCGGCCGTGCCGCTGGGCGCGCCCCTCGTGTCCGTGGACACGGGGGAGATCGCCTTGCGGCTGCGCGGCCAACTGCCCCGGATCGACACGGTGGAGGTGGTCCGCGCCTGGCCGCACGGGATCGGCCTCAAGGTGACGGAGCGCAAACCCGTCCTCCTCATCGCAAAGGGCGCCGACTTCCAGGAAGTGGACGCATCGGGCGTCCGGTTCGCCACCGTGCGGGAGGCGCCCGGGGGCGTGCCGGTGCTGGAGCTGGCCGCCGGGCGCTCGCCCAGCCTGCGCCGGTTCGACGAGGAGCGGCTGCTGCACGAGGCGGTGGGCATCGCCGGCGACCTGCCGTCCGCGGTGGCCCGGCAGACCCGGATCGTCCGGGTCCGCTCGTACGACTCGGTGGTACTGGAGTTGGCCAAGGGGCGCACCGTGGTGTGGGGGAGCTCGGAACAGGGCGCTTCCAAGGGGCGTGCGCTGGCGGCGCTGATGAAAGCCGCCCCGGGCGCCCGGCACTTCGATGTGAGCGCCCCCACCGCCCCTGCGGCGTCCGGGAGTTGACGCCGGGTCGAACAGGGAAGCACCCTGGTTGGCCAGAGATATGGGTGATCACATAGGGTGAAAAGAAAAACGGGAGGTTCGGCGTGTTCGTTGAACACGCGCTACTTGTCGACTTAGTGTCCTGTTCGGAAGAGTCCAAGGAACAGACACACTACTAACCCTAAACTTCAGGGTTAGGGTTCGGGTCGGCGCGTTCGGACCGTCCCATTTCGGCATCAGTCGTCGCACCGCAGGCCCGCGAGGCGGCGACACGTAACTCGAGGCGAGAGGCCTTCGACGTGGCAGCACCGCAGAACTACCTCGCAGTCATCAAGGTCATCGGTGTCGGCGGCGGTGGTGTCAATGCCATCAACCGAATGATCGAGGTCGGTCTCAAGGGCGTCGAGTTCATCGCCATCAACACCGACGCACAGGCGCTGTTGATGAGCGACGCCGACGTCAAGCTCGACGTCGGCCGCGAACTCACCCGGGGCCTCGGCGCCGGCGCCAACCCGGCCGTCGGCCGCAAGGCGGCAGAGGACCACCGCGAGGAGATCGAGGAGGTCCTCAAGGGGGCCGACATGGTCTTCGTCACCGCCGGTGAGGGCGGCGGCACCGGCACCGGCGGCGCACCCGTCGTCGCCAACATCGCGCGCTCGCTGGGCGCCCTGACGATCGGTGTGGTCACCCGCCCGTTCACCTTCGAGGGCCGGCGCCGCGCGAACCAGGCGGAGGACGGCATCGCCGAGCTCCGCGAAGAGGTCGACACCCTCATCGTCATCCCCAACGACCGGCTGCTGTCCATCTCGGACCGCCAGGTCAGCGTGCTGGACGCCTTCAAGTCGGCGGACCAGGTGCTGCTGAGCGGCGTCCAGGGCATCACCGACCTGATCACCACCCCGGGTCTGATCAACCTCGACTTCGCCGACGTCAAGTCCGTGATGTCCGAGGCCGGCTCGGCCCTGATGGGCATCGGCTCCGCCCGCGGCGACGACCGCGCGGTGGCCGCCGCCGAGATGGCGATCTCCTCGCCGCTGCTCGAGGCGTCCATCGACGGCGCCCGGGGCGTGCTGCTCTCCATCTCCGGCGGTTCCGACCTCGGTCTCTTCGAGATCAACGAGGCCGCCCAGCTGGTCAGCGAGGCCGCCCACCCCGAGGCGAACATCATCTTCGGCGCGGTCATCGACGACGCCCTCGGCGACGAGGTCCGGGTCACGGTCATCGCGGCCGGCTTCGACGGGGGCCAGCCCCCGGCCCGCCGGGACAACGTCATCGGCGCCGCCTCCAGCAAGCGCGAGGAGCCGGCCGCCCCGGTCCGCGCCGCCGAGCCGGTCCGCCCGGCCTTCGGCGGACTGGGTTCCGTCACCCCGCGCGAGGAGGCCCCGGCCCCGGTCGAGGCCGCCCCGGTCGCCGAGGTGCCGGTCGCCCCGGCCACCACCGCCCCCCAGGTCCCGACGGCCCGCCCCTACCAGGACAGCCCCGCCGAGGAGCTGGACGTCCCCGACTTCCTGAAGTAAGCGGACGCCTCGAAGTGATAAGCGAGCAGTACCACGCGAGCGGCGCCCACTTCGCCTTCACCGACCGGTGGGGCGGGGTGAGCGCCGTTCCGTACGAAGAGCTCAACCTCGGCGGTGCGGTCGGCGACGACCCGGCCGCGGTCCGGGCCAACCGGGCCCTGGCCGCCGGAGCGCTCGGACTGGCCCCGGACCGGGTGGTCTGGATGAACCAGGTGCACGGCCGGGACGTGGCCGTGGTCGAGGAACCCTGGGGGGACGCGCCGGTTCCGGCGGTGGACGCGGTGGTCACCGCCCGCGGCGGACTCGCCCTCGCAGTGCTCACCGCCGACTGCACCCCCGTCCTGCTGGCCGACCCGGTCGCCGGGGTGGTCGCGGCCGCCCACGCCGGGCGGCCCGGACTGGTCGCCGGCGTGGTGCCGGCCGCGGTGGCGGCCATGACCGCCCTCGGCGCGGACCCGGCCCGGATCACCGCCCGCACCGGCCCCGCGGTCTGCGGACGGTGCTACGAAGTGCCCGAGCAGATGCGGGCGGACGTGGCGGCCGTGGTCCCCGAGGCCCACGCCGAGACGAGCTGGGGCACCCCGGCCGTGGACGTGGTCGCCGGAGTGCACGCGCAACTGGCCGCCCTGGGTGTACGAGACCTCGACCGGTCACCGGTCTGCACTCTCGAATCACCCGACCACTTCTCGTACCGCCGCGACCGGACCACCGGCCGGCTCGCCGGATATGTCTGGTTGGACCGATGAGCGATCGCAGGGCAGAACTCGCCGCGAACCTCGCACGGGTGGAGGAGCGCATCTCCTCCGCCTGTGCGGCCGCGGGGCGCAAGCGGGAAGAGGTGACCCTCATCGTGGTCACCAAGACGTACCCGGCGAGCGACGTACGGCTGCTGGCGGAGCTGGGTGTCCGTCATGTGGCGGAGAACCGCGACCAGGACGCCGCGCCGAAGGCCGCGGCCTGCGCGGACCTGCCCCTCACCTGGCACTTCGTGGGCCAGTTGCAGACGAACAAAGTCCGTTCGGTGGCGGGTTACGCACAGGTCGTGCAGTCGGTGGACCGGCCCAAGCTCGTCAGCGCCCTGTCGGCGGCCGCGCAGAAGGCGGACCGCGAACTCGGCTGCCTCGTCCAGGTCGCGCTCGACGCCGAGGCTGGCGGGCGCGGCGAGCGCGGCGGGGCCGCCCCGGACGCGGTGCCGGAGTTGGCGGAGCTGCTGGCCGGGGCGCCCGGACTGAGGTTCGACGGCCTGATGACCGTCGCTCCACTGGCCGGTCCGTACGCCGGGCGCGAACAGGCCGCGTTCGCGCGGTTGGTGGAATTGTCATCCCGCCTGCGCGTGGACCATCCGGCTGCCACGATGGTCTCGGCCGGGATGAGCGGGGACCTCGAGGAGGCCGTGACGGCGGGGGCGACACACGTGCGCGTCGGCACCGCGGTACTCGGAAGCCGACCCCCGCTCGGGTAACGTCGCGAAGAAAGTCGGACCACAGCAGAAAATATGGTCATCCCCGCAGATCAGCGGACAGGCCACGTGGATCGCGGGCGGTTGGTACGCAGTGCCCGTCGGTGAAGGGGCGATCCACCACAGAGCGGAGGACTCACAGAATGGCCGGCGCGATGCGCAAGATGGCGGTCTACCTCGGCCTCGTGGAGGACGACGGGTACGACGGCCCCGGGTTCGATCCCGATGACGAGTTCGAGCCCGAACCCGAACCGGAGCGACGGCGCCACGAGCCCGTGCACCAACCCCCGAACCGGGAGGAACCGGTGCGAGCCGTACAGCCTCCCGCGCCGCGCGAACCCGTCTCGGTTCCGGTCGAAAGCGGACGTCCCGCGCGAATCGCCCCCGTGGCATCCATCACACCCGACCGCCCGAACATGGAGAAGAACGCACCGGTGATCATGCCCAAGGTCGTGTCCGAGCGGGAGCCCTACCGCATCACGACGCTGCACCCCAGGACGTACAACGAGGCCCGTACCATCGGGGAACACTTCCGCGAGGGCACCCCGGTGATCATGAACCTGACCGAGATGGACGACACGGACGCGAAGCGCCTCGTGGACTTCGCGGCAGGTCTGGTGTTCGGTCTGCACGGCAGCATTGAACGCGTGACACAGAAGGTGTTCCTGCTGTCGCCTGCTAACGTCGATGTCACGGCGGAGGACAAGGCCCGCATCGCAGAGGGCGGGTTCTTCAACCAAAGCTAGACCGATTGAGTAGCACGACACCGGGAACGGGGCCCGGCCGCTCGGCCGGACAGTGAGAGCAGGGGAGAGGGAAGCGCGACATGGGCGTGGCACTGCAGGTGATCTACATCGCGCTGATGTGCTTCCTCATCGTGCTCATCTTCCGGTTGGTCATGGACTACGTCTTCCAGTTCGCCCGCTCATGGGAACCTGGCAAGGCGATGGTGGTCGTCCTGGAGGCCACCTACACTGTCACCGATCCACCACTCAAGCTTCTGCGGCGGTTCATCCCGCCGCTGCGTCTCGGGGGCGTGGCACTCGACCTGTCCTTCTTCGTGCTGATGATCATCGTTTACATCCTGATCAGCATCGTGAGCAACGCTGCGAGAAGCGTGTGAACGACTCGGTCTTGCCGACTGCCGACGACTACGTAGAGGTGAAGAAGAGATGCCGCTGACCCCTGAGGACGTGCGGAACAAGCAGTTCACGACCGTCCGCCTGCGAGAAGGCTATGACGAGGACGAGGTCGATGCCTTCCTCGACGAGGTCGAAGGCGAACTGACGCGCCTGCTTCGCGAGAACGAGGACCTGCGCGCCAAGCTGGCCGCCGCGACCCGTGCCGCCGCGCAGAACCAGCAGCAGCAGAACATGCGCAAGCCGGAGCCCCAGGACCAGCGCGGCCCGGGCGCCCCCGTGCCGGCGGCCATATCCGGCCCGCCGGTCCAGCAGGGTCCGCCGCAGATGGGTCCGCCCCAGCTGCCGGGCGGCGCGCCGCAGCTCCCGCCGGGCCCCGGCGGCCAGGGTCCGATGCAGCAGGGCCCCGGTCCGATGCAGCAGGGCCAGATGCAGCAGGGCCAGATGCCGCAGGGCCCCATGGGCGGCCCGATGCAGCCCCACACCATGGGTGGCCAGAACCCGATGGGCCAGCCGATGGGCCAGCCGCCCATGGGCCAGCCCCCGATGGGTCAGCCCCCGATGGGCCACCAGCCGCCGCAGCTGCCGCAGCCCGGCCAGGGCCCCGGCGGCGACAGCGCCGCCCGCGTGCTCTCGCTGGCCCAGCAGACCGCCGACCAGGCGATCGCGGAGGCCCGCTCCGAGGCCAACAAGATCGTCGGCGAGGCCCGGTCGCGCGCCGAGGGCCTGGAGCGGGACGCCCGCGCCAAGGCCGACGCGCTGGAGCGGGACGCGCAGGAGAAGCACCGCGTCGCGATGGGCTCCCTCGAGTCCGCGCGCGCCACGCTGGAGCGCAAGGTCGAGGACCTGCGGGGCTTCGAGCGCGAGTACCGCACGCGCCTGAAGTCCTACCTGGAGTCGCAGCTGCGCCAGCTGGAGACCCAGGCCGACGACTCGCTCGCGCCGCCGCGCACCCCGGCCACCGCCTCGCTGCCGCCGTCGCCGGCGCCGTCGATGGCTCCGGCCGGTGCGATGGGGCACGGCATGGGCGCTCCGGCGCCGATGGCTCCGCCGTCCTACGGCAGCCAGCAGCAGATGTCCCCGGCGATGACCCAGCCGATGGCTCCGGTGCGGCCGGCTGCGCCGCAGCCGATGCAGCAGGCGCCGTCGCCCATGCGGGGCTTCCTGATCGACGAGGACGACAACTGACCTAACGGTCAGCGAGCAGTACACGGGCCGGGCCCGGTCCCTTCGGGGGACCGGGCCCGGCCCGTTTCCGTGCGCGGGCCGTCCTCGCGGGGGCTCCGCCCCCACACCCCCGCGCCTCAATCGCCGGCGGGGCTGGAATTCGCTGCGCGAATCCAGCCCGCGCGGCGTTTGAGCGCACCGGCGCGGAGCGTCGGTACGGGGTCCGGGGCTTGCCCCGGTTTCGGGAAGGGGCGGGGAGGGGATCGCTCCGCGCAGCGGAAACGACGGCGGCCCGGCACCCCCCGTGGGGATGCCGGGCCACCAGAGGCCGGGCTTACGCCTTGCGGAGGCGGAAGGTGAGGCCGAGGGGTTCGTCCGAGAACGGGTCACCGTACGAGTCGTCGGCCGGACCGGCCGCGAAGTCCGTGGCCAGGACCTCGTCCGCGATCAGCGCCGCATGGTCCGTGAGGGCCGTCGTCACCTCGCCGTCCGACGAGGACCACCGCAGCGCGATCCGGTCCGCCACGTCCAGCCCGGAGTTCTTGCGGGCCTCCTGGATCAGCCGGATGGCGTCCCGGGCCAGGCCCGCCAGCCGCAGCTCCGGGGTGATCTCCAGGTCCAGGGCGACCGTCGCGCCCGAGTCCGAGGCGACGGACCAGCCCTCGCGCGGGGTCTCGGTGACGATGACCTCCTCGGGGGAGAGCTCCACGCTCTCGCCGTTCACCTCGACCGTGGCCGTGCCCGACCGCAGCGCCAGCGACAGCGCCGCCGCGTCCGCCGCGGCGACCGCCTTGGCGACGTCCTGCACGCCCTTGCCGAAGCGCTTGCCCAGCGCCCGGAAGTTCGCCTTGGCGGTGGTGTCCACCAGCGACCCGCCGACCTCGGAGAGGGAGGCCAGCGAGGAGACGTTCAGCTCCTCGGTGATCTGCGCCCGCAGGTCGGCCGACAGCGCGTCGAAGCCCGTGACGCCGATCAGGGCGCGGGACAGCGGCTGGCGGGTCTTGACCCCCGACTCGGCGCGCGTGGCGCGGCCCAGCTCGACCAGCCGGCGGACCAGCACCATCTGCTGGGACAGCGCCGGGTCCACCAGCGCCGCGTCCGCCACCGGCCACGAGGACAGGTGCACCGACTCCGGCGCGTCCGGGGTGACCGGGACGACCATGTCCTGCCAGACCCGCTCGGTGATGAAGGGGGTCAGCGGCGCCATCAGGCGGGTGACGGTCTCCACGACCTCGTGCAGGGTGCGCAGGGCCGCGGCGTCGCCCTGCCAGAACCGGCGGCGCGAGCGGCGCACGTACCAGTTCGACAGGTCGTCGACGAAGGCGGACAGCAGCTTGCCGGCCCGCTGGGTGTCGTAGGCCTCCATGGCCTCGGTGACGTCCCCGACCAGGGCGTTCAGCTCGGAGAGCAGCCAGCGGTCCAGGACCGTGCGGTCGGCGGGCGCCGGGTCCGCGGCCGAGGGCGCCCAGCCGGAGGTCCGGGCGTACAGGGCCTGGAAGGCCACCGTGTTCCAGTACGTCAGGAGGGTCTTGCGGACCACCTCCTGGATCGTGCCGTGGCCGACCCGGCGGGCCGCCCACGGGGAGCCGCCGGCCGCCATGAACCAGCGCACCGCGTCGGCGCCGTGCTGGTCCATGAGCGGGATCGGCTGGAGGATGTTGCCCAGGTGCTTGGACATCTTGCGGCCGTCCTCGGCGAGGATGTGGCCCAGGCAGACCACGTTCTCGTACGAGGACTTGTCGAAGACCAGGGTGCCGACCGCCATCAGCGTGTAGAACCAGCCGCGGGTCTGGTCGATCGCCTCCGAGATGAACTGCGCCGGGTAGCGCTTCTCGAAGACGTCCTTGTTCTTGTACGGGTAGCCCCACTGGGCGAACGGCATCGAGCCCGAGTCGTACCAGGCGTCGATGACCTCCGGGACGCGCACCGCCTCGAGGGAGCAGCCGTCCTCGGTGCAGGTGAAGGTCACGTCGTCGATGTACGGGCGGTGCGGGTCCAGCCCGCTGTGGTCCGCGCCGGACAGCTCCGAGAGCTCCGCGCGGGAGCCGACGCAGGTGAGGTGGCCCTCCTCGCAGCGCCAGATCGGCAGCGGGGTGCCCCAGTAGCGGTTGCGGGAGAGCGCCCAGTCGATGTTGTTGTTCAGCCAGTCGCCGAAGCGGCCCTGCTTGACCGACTCGGGGAACCAGTTGGTGCGCTCGTTCTCCCGCAGCATCGCGTCCTTGACGGCGGTGGTGCGGATGTACCAGGACGGCTGCGCGTAGTAGAGCAGCGCGGTGTGGCAGCGCCAGCAGTGCGGGTAGCTGTGCTCGTAGGCGATGTGCTTGAAGAGCAGGCCGCGGGCGTCGAGGTCGGCGGTGAGCTTCTCGTCGGCCTTCTTGAAGAAGACGCCGCCGACCAGCGGGACCTCCTCCTCGAAGGTGCCGTCGGGGCGGACCGGGTTGACCACGGGCAGGCCGTAGGCGCGGCAGACCGCGAGGTCGTCGGCGCCGAAGGCGGGGGACTGGTGGACCAGACCCGTGCCGTCCTCGGTGGTGACGTACTCGGCGTTGACGACGTAGTGCGCCGGCTCCGGGAACTCGACGAGCTCGAAGGGGCGCTGGTACGTCCAGCGCTCCATGTCCTTGCCGGTGAAGGACTCGCCGGTGGCGGTCCAGCCCTCGCCGAGCGCCTTCTCCAGCAGCGGCTGGGCGACGACCAGCTTCTCGGTGCCGTCGGTGGCCACGACGTACGTGACGTCCGGGTGGGCGGCGACCGCGGTGTTGGACACCAGGGTCCAGGGGGTGGTCGTCCAGACCAGCAGGGCTGCCTCGCCCGCGAGCGGGCCGGAGGTCAGCGGGAAGCGGACGAAGACCGAGGGGTCGACGACGGTCTCGTAACCCTGGGCCAGCTCGTGGTCGGAGAGGCCGGTGCCGCAGCGCGGGCACCAGGGGGCGACCCGGTGGTCCTGGACCAGCAGGCCCTTCTTGAAGATCTCCTTCAGCGACCACCAGACGGACTCGACGTACTCCGGGTCCATGGTCCGGTAGGCGTCGTCCATGTCGACCCAGTAGCCCATCCGCGTGGTGAGCTCCGCGAAGGCGTCGGTGTGGCGGGTCACGGACTCGCGGCACTTGGCGTTGAACTCGGCGATGCCGTACGCCTCGATGTCCTGCTTGCCGTTGAAGCCGAGCTCCTTCTCGACGGCGAGCTCGACGGGCAGGCCGTGGCAGTCCCAGCCGGCCTTGCGGGCCACGTGGTAGCCGCGCATGGTCCGGAAGCGGGGGAAGACGTCCTTGAAGACGCGGGCCTCGATGTGGTGGGCGCCGGGCATGCCGTTGGCGGTCGGGGGGCCTTCGTAGAAGACCCACTCCGGGCGGCCCTCGGACTGCTCCAGGGTCTTCGCGAAGGTCTTGTTGTCCTGCCAGAGCTCCAGGACGGCGTGCTCCAGCGCAGGCAGGTCGACCTGGGCGGGCACCGGGCGGTACTGCGGCTGGTTCGGCTGCGTAGTCATCGGGTGTGTGTCTTCCTCCGGCGGGTCGGGCTCCGTCCGGAGGGACGAGAGCGCGCTGCTCCCGCGGTACCACCCTCCTTGGCCGCCGGACGGGTCCGGTGGCCCCCTCATTAGGGGTGCGAGCCGGTTCTACTCGCCCTCGGTCGCCCGTGGCTTTCTTCCGGCGGCTCCGGGGTGATCCTTCACATCGCGCTCGCCCCCGGGCTCGCACCGTCCCCGGGTCGCTCCTGGCTGCGTACGACGCTACTCGTCCCCATCCATGCCTTTCGCTGGGCCCAGTGTACGGTCCGCGGCGCCGCTCGGCAGACCGATTACGGGGCGCCCGGCGCGGGGGCTGACCGCGCCGGCGGATGCCCCGAACGGCCGGACGCGCCGGGGTCGCCACGGAAGGGGCCCGTGGGGCGGATTACCGGCCGCTGAGCCGGGCACAACGGATGCAGGCCGGCCCCGGCGGACGCGCGCCCCGTTGCCGCGGGGTTGGAGTCGATTTATCGTCCCAGCACGATGCGCGCGCAAGATCACACTGTGTGAAGGGGCCGCGGCCATGGTGGCGAAGAAGACCGCCGCGAAGAAGACGGCGTCCGCGAAGACGGCGTCGGCGAAGAAGTCGTCCGCGACCTCTTCCGCCGGCGGGAAGTCCACGGCCGCGGGGGCTGCGGCCGCCGGGCCGAAGAAGAGCACGGCCGCCGCGAAGAAGGGCACGGCCAAGGCCGCCGCGAAGAAGAGCGCGACCAGGACGGGCGCCGCACCGGCGGCCGCGAAGCAGGCCCAGGCCGCACCGGCCGCGGCCCAGGGGGCGGCGCAGGCCGCGCAGGAGACGGGAGCCGGGACAGTGGTCGCCAAGAAGAGCAGCGGTACGGGCAGGGCCTCGACGGCCAGGAAGACCGCGGTGGCGGCCACCAGCGGCCTGCCCAAGAACCGCGGGACCGCCGCGGCCGCCGGGGAGCTGGCCGTCCGCCCGGGCGAGGACCCCTGGACCCCGGACGAGGTCGCCGACGCCCGGGCCGAGCTGGAGAGCGAGGTGCTGCGCCTGCAGGCCGAGCTCCAGCACTCCGAGGAGGCCATCACGGGCCTGATGCGGGACTCGGGCGAGGGGGCCGGCGACGACCAGGCCGACACCGGCGCCAAGAACATCACCCGCGAGCACGAGCTCTCCCTGGCCTCGAACGCCCGCGAGATGCTGGAGCAGAGCGAGCACGCCCTGGAGCGGCTCCACGAGGGCACGTACGGCCTCTGCGAGAACTGCGGGCAGCCGATCGGCAAGGCCCGCATGCAGGCCTTCCCCCGGGCCACCCTCTGCGTGGAGTGCAAGCAGAAGGAGGAGCGGCGACACTGACCTGGCCGCCGGTGCCGGAGGCCGTGTGACGTACTCTCGTGTACGGGTCGGGCACCCCCTGGCAGGGCCCCCGACGGGACCTACATGCGAGGGAATCACGTGGCAGAGGCGGAGGGCGTCATCGGTACGCCAGATGTTGGGGAAGCCGAGCCGGAGGCCGCCCAGCCCAGGGGGCGGCGCCGGATCGCCGCGCTGCTCGCGGTCGCCCTGTTCGTGTACCTGCTCGATCTGGGCAGCAAGATGCTCGTGGTCGCCAGGCTGGAGCACCACGCCCCCATCGAGATCATCGGCGACCTGCTGAAGTTCGAGGCGGTGCGCAACCCGGGCGCCGCCTTCGGCTTCGGCGAGGCCTTCACGATCATCTTCACGCTGATCGCGGCCACCGTGATCGTGGTGATCGTGCGGATCTCCCGGAAGCTCTACAGCCTGCCCTGGGCCATCGCGCTGGGCGGCCTGCTGGGCGGGGCGCTGGGCAACCTCACCGACCGGATCTTCCGGGCCCCGGGCGTCTTCCGCGGCGCGGTGGTGGACTTCATCGCCCCGGCCCACTTCGCCGTCTTCAACCTCGCGGACTCGGCGATCGTCTGCGGCGGCATCCTGATCGTCCTGCTCTCCTTCCGGGGCCTGGACCCGGACGGCACGGTCCACAAGGACTGAACGGGGGCGGTCGCGCGGCGGCCGTCCCGACCCGGGGGATCATGCTCGGGTCGGGCTGGGGTGGTGGCGTCCGGCATACTCGACGGGTGAGTACGATTCCCGAGATCCGCACCCTGCCCGTCCCCGATGGCCTCGAAGGCGAGCGCGTGGACGCCGCGATCGCCCGTATGTTCGGATTCTCCCGGACCAAGGCGGCCGAGCTGGCCGCGGCGGGCAAGGTCTCGGTGGACGGCAGCGTCGTCGGGAAGTCCGAGCGGGTGCACGGCGGCGCCTGGCTCGAGGTCGAGATGCCCGCGCCGCCCCGCCCGGTCGAGATCGTGGCCGAGCCGGTCGAGGGCATGGAGATCGTCCACGACGACGACGACATCGTCGTGATCATGAAGCCCGTCGGGGTCGCCGCCCACCCGAGCCCGGGCTGGACCGGCACCACCGTCATCGGCGGCCTGGCCGCCGCCGGCTACCGGATCTCCACCTCCGGCGCGGCCGAGCGCCAGGGCATCGTGCACCGCCTCGACGTCGGCACCTCCGGCCTGATGGTCGTGGCCAAGTCCGAGCGCGCGTACACCTCGCTCAAGCACCAGTTCCGCGAGCGGATCGTCGACAAGCGCTACCACACCCTGGTCCAGGGCCACCCGGACCCGATGAGCGGCACCATCGACGCCCCGATCGGCCGGCACCCCAACGCCGACTACAAGTGGGCCGTCGTCCAGGACGGCAAGCCCTCGGTCACGCACTACGACCTGATCGAGGCCTTCCGCGCCGCCTCGCTGCTCGACATCAAGCTGGAGACCGGCCGCACGCACCAGATCCGCGTGCACATGTCCGCGCACCGGCACCCCTGCGTCGGCGACCTCACCTACGGCGCCGACCCGACCCTCGCCAAGCGGCTGGGCCTGACCCGGCAGTGGCTGCACGCCATGCGGCTGGGCTTCGAGCACCCGGCCGACGGCCAGTGGGTCGAGTTCCAGAGCGACTACCCGGCCGACCTCCGGCACGCGCTCGACGTGATCCGGGCGGAGAGCGAGTGAGCCCGCAGCCGTACGAGGTGCGGGTCGCGGCCACCGAAGAGGACCGGGGCGCCTGCATGGCGGTCCGCCGGGACGTCTTCGTCGCCGAGCAGGGCGTGCCCGAGGAGCTGGAGTACGACACCCGCGACGCCGTCGCCGTGCACGTGCTGGCCACCGGCCCGCAGGGGCCGCTCGGTACCGGCCGGCTGCTGACCGGCATCGAGGAGGCCGGGGTGGGCACCCTCGGGCGCCTCGCGGTCACCAGGGCCGCCCGCGGGCTCGGCGTCGGCGCCGCGCTCGTGCGCGCCATCGAGACGGAGGCCGCCCGGATCGGGCTCACCGCCGTCGACCTGCACGCCCAGACGCACGCCCTCGGCTTCTACGAGCGGCTGGGGTACGCGGCGTACGGCCCGGAGTTCGACGACGCGGGGATGCCGCACCGGGCGATGCGCCGCACCCTGGCCTGAGGCCCGGCCGCCCCTCGACCGACGAGCGGGGGGCAATGCCCCGCTTCGTCCGCCCCTCCTGAAAGAGTGGGCGGGTGGATCAGCTCGCCCTCCTCTTCGTCCTGCTGCTCGGCGCCGTCGTGATGGTGCCGCTCGGCGACCGCCTCGGGCTGCCCGCCCCGGTGCTGATGACCCTCGGCGGGGCCGGCCTCGCGCTGCTGCCCTTCGTCCCCAACGTCGACGTGCCGCCGGAGTACATCCTGCCGCTGGTGCTGCCGCCGCTGCTGTACGCCTCCGTCCAGCGCACCTCCTGGCGGCAGTTCACGGCCAACGTCCGGCCCATCCTGCTGCTGGCGGTGGCCCTGGTCTTCGTCACCACCGCAGCCGTCGGCGCGGTGGCCCACGCCGTGGTGCCGGGGCTGCCGATCGCCGCGGCCATCGCCCTGGGGGCGCTGGTCGCACCGCCCGACCCGGTGGCCGCCACCGCGGTGGCCGGCTCGCTGGGGCTGCCCCGCCGGATGGTCTCCATCCTCGAGGGCGAGGGGCTGTTCAACGACGTCACCGCCATCGTGCTCTACCACGTGGCGATCGCCGCCGCGGTCAGCGGGGAGTTCTCCTGGCCCGGGGCGCTGGGCGAGTTCGTGCTCTCCGCCGTGGTCGCGGTGGCGGTCGGGCTCGCCCTGGGCTGGGTCTCCAACCGGCTGATGGCCCGGCTCGGCGACGCCACCCTGCAGATCGGGCTGACCCTGCTCGTGCCGTTCGTCGCGTACGTGCTCGCCGAGGAGTTCCTGGGCTCGGGCGTGCTGGCCGTGCTGACCTGCGCCCTCTTCCTGGCCGAGTACGCGAGCGACGCCGACGACGTGCTGGGCCGGCTGGCCGGCCACACCTTCTGGGAGGTGGTGGACACGCTCGTCACCGGGGTCGCCTTCGGCCTGATCGGCCTGGAGCTGCACAACGTCTTCGGCGTGGCCCGGGGCCGCGAGTGGCAGACGGCCGGCTGGGCCGCCGCGGTGGTCGGCGTGGTGGTGGGCGTCCGGCTGCTGTGGCTGCTGCCCGCCGCCTGGGCCGCCCGCAAGCTGCACAACCGGCTGCGCGACTACGACGAGGAGATCCCGGTCAGCTGGCGGGAGAGCGTGATCATGTGGTGGGCCGGGATGCGCGGGGTGGCCTCGGTCGCCCTGGCCCTCGCCATCCCGCTCGAGACCGATGCCGGGACCCCCTTCCCGATGCGGGACGAGATCATCTTCATCGCCTTCGCCGTCATCATGACCACCCTCGTCCTCCAGGGCCTGACCCTGCCCGCCCTGGTCCGGCTGCTCGGCGTGGAGGCGGACACCGACGCCGAGCGGGACTTCGAGCGCCGGCTCGCGGTCCGCGCCGCCAAGGCCGCCAAGCGGCGCCTCAAGGAGATCGAGGAGGTCGAGGAGCTGCCCGAGGAACTGCTCGAACAGCTCCAGCGCCGGGCCTACGACGTGGGCGCCCGGATCAGCCCCGACATGATCGACGAGGAGCGACGGGAGGCCTACGGCAAGCGCGTGGAGCGGCTGCGGGCCGTCCAGCGCATCCAGCGGGAGATGATGTCGGCCGCCCGGCACGAAGTGCTCTCGGCCCGCAGCGAGCCCGGCGCCGACCCCGAGGTCGTCGACCGGGTGCTGCGCCACCTGGACGTCAGGAGCCTGCGCTGAACGGCCCGGCCGGGCCGGTGGACGGGACGCCCCCGCCGGGCGCGCGCGGCGCGGGCGGCAGTGCGGCCGGCGCGGTGGCCACCCGGGGCAGCGCGTACGGGTGCTCCGCGCAGAGCCAGGCGATCAGCTTCTCGCGGACCTCGCAGCGCACCGTCCACAGGTCGTCCGAGTCCTTGGCCGTGACCACCGCCCGCACCTGGATCGTGCTGGGCGTGGTGTCGGTGACCAGCAGGCTCGCGTTCCGGCCGTCCCAGGCCGGGCAGGCCCGCAGGATCTCCTGCAGCCGCCCCCGCATCAGGTCCATGGGCGCCCGGTGGTCCAGGTGCAGGAAGACCGTCCCGGTCATCTCCGCACCGCCGCGCGACCAGTTCTCGAAGGGCTTCCCGGTGAAGTACGAGACCGGCATGGTGATCCGGCGCTCGTCCCAGGTGCGCACCACGAGGAAGGTCAGGGTGATCTCCTCGACCTTGCCCCACTCGTCGTCCACCACCACCGTGTCGCCGATCCGCACGGTGTCGCCGAAGGCGATCTGCAGGCCCGCGAAGAGGTTGCCGAGGGTGGACTGGGCGGCGATGCCGGCCACGATGCCGATCAGGCCCGCCGAGGCCAGCACGGAGGCGCCGACGGTGCGCATGGTCGGGAAGGTCAGCAGCATCGCGGCCGCCGCCACCACGGCCACCGCGGCGCTCACCACCCGCTGGATCAGCGTGACCTGGGTGCGTACCCGGCGCACCCGGGCCGGGTCGAGCGCCCCGGCCGAATAGCGGGTGAACCAGGCGTCGACCAGCGCGCCCGAGATCCGTACCAGCAGCCAGGCGGTGGCCCCGATCAGCACCAGCGTCAGGACCTGGCCCACCTGGGTGTGCTGCTTCTCCAGCAGCTTGGCCTGCGGGTAGGAGGAGCGGAGCAGCGCGGTGCACAGGACCAGTTGGAAGGGCACCCGGCAGCGGCGCAGCTGACCCCACAGCGAGGTCTCCGGGTGCCGGCCGTCGGCCCGGCGCAGCAGCAGGTCCAGCAGCCAGCCCGCGAGCAGGGTGAGGACCAGCGAGCCGCCGATGACGGCCAGGGGGCGCAGCACGTTCTCCATGCGGCCGACCGTAGCCGACCGTTGTCGGTGGCGGCTGGCACGATGGTGACATGCACATCATGCTCTTCCACTCGACCTACGGGCTCCGGCCCGCGGTGCGGTCGGCGGCCGACCGGCTGCGCGACGCGGGCCACGAGGTCCACGTGCCCGACCTCTTCGACGGCCGTGTCTTCGACACCGTCGAGGGGGGCATGGCGTTCCAGCAGGAGATCGGCCGGGACGAACTCCTCAAGCGGGCGGTGCTGGCCGCCGCCCCGCACTCCGACCGCGGGCTGGTCTACGCCGGCTTCTCCTTCGGCGCCTCGGTGGCGCAGCAGCTGGCCTTCGGCGACGAGAAGGCCCGGGGCCTGCTCATGCTGCACGGCACCTCCGACGTGGCCGACGACGCCGCGGTCGACGAGCTCCCGGTCCAGCTCCACGTGGCCGACCCGGACCCCTTCGAGCCGCACGACTGGCTGACCGCGTGGTACCTGCGGATGCAGCGGTCCGGCGCGGAGGTGGAGGTGCACCGCTACCCGGGCGCCGGGCACCTCTACACCGACCCGGAGCTGCCGGACTACGACGCGGAGTCGGCCGAGCGGACCTGGGCGGTCGCGCTGGCGTTCCTCGAGAGCCTGTAGCCCCGCGCGCCGTCGGCGCCCGTAGAGCCCGGAGGCCCGGACCGCGTGCGGTCCGGGCCTCCGGTTCGTGCGTACCGGCCGCGGGTCAGCCGCGGTAGGCGGTCCAGCTGCTCTTCATGCGGGCCACCTGGCCCGAGGTGAACTGGTACATGCACGCGTCGTACGTGTAGTCCATGAAGTTGTGGATCGGGTCCACGCCGGTCTTGTTGGTGCAGGAGTCGCGGCCGGTCGGGCACTGGTAGGCCGCGGTCTTCTCGGCCGGGGTGTCGGAGACGTAGTCGCCGTTGCCCGAGCAGCCGCCCTGGAAGGTGTGGTAGAGGCCCATCCAGTGGCCGACCTCGTGGGTGGCCGTGTCGCCCTCGTCGTAGTTGGTCGCCGAGCCGCCCGGGATCGACGAGTTGAGGATGACGACGCCGTCCATCTTCGGGGCCGCGGCGTAGTCGCTGGGGAAGGTCGCCCAGCCGAGCAGGCCCGCGCCGATGTTGGCGGTGTAGAGGTTGAGCGCGTTCTTGCCACCCTTGCGCAGGGCGTTCTTCATGTTCTTCTCGGCCGTGGTGCCGTCGGTCACGGTGTACCAGGTGGCGTTGTCCGTGTAGTCGGTGCCGGCCAGCGTGAACTGGAAGCCCGAGTCGACGTTCCCGGAGCCCTGGCCCGCGTAGGCGGCGTTGAGGACCGAGATCTGGCTGGCGATCTGCGCGGCCGTCAGCTTGCCGGCGGTGCCGTTGGTGATGACGTGCACGTAGACCGGGATGCTGGTCGCGGCGGCCAGCGAGCGCTGCTGCTGCGACGCGCTGATCTTCTTGAGCCGGGCCTTCATGTCGGCGTCCATGGCCTTGGCCTTGGCGTCGCTGACGGCGTTGGGCTCGGCGGCGTGGGTGGCCTTGGGGCGCAGCACGCGGGCGTTGGCCCCCACTGCGGTCTCCTGGGCGCACTTCTCGGCGCCGGTGGGGGCGGCGGCGAGGGTCGTGGGGGCGGAAAGCGGGGAGAAGGCCAGCGTCCCGGCGAGTACGGCGGTACCCATGAGGCGTCGGCGCAGAGTGGGGGATATGCGGGCAGAAGCGCGCACGTGTGCTCCTCGCGAACAGAGTTGACGGAGAGGTCTCCGAACGATGGCGCGAAGCTTACGTGTCCATGTCAGTGTCTCGTCAAGGATTTCCGGCCGGAACGGCGTCGGGAGGCCCGGTTCGTTCCCGGACCTCCCGACTGGCCGAAAATGTGCGACGGAACGTCAGTTCCGGCGCAGCATCAGCGGACGGGCTGGTTGACCCGCTCGACCTTCTGCGTGCCGTTCAGCGTGCGGTAGGAGCGCGTCCAGGAGGTGCTGGCGTCCGGCTTCGTCTTGTCGGACAGGATGTAGTAGTCCATCTGGGAGCGCTCGGCGGTCACGTCCAGCACGCCGTAGCCGTGCGAGTCCATGTCCACCCACTTCACGTGGCGGTTGGCCGCCTTGATGGCGGTTCCGGCCACCAGCGACAGGGTCTGCGGGGCGACGTGCAGCATCTCGTCCAGGTTGTCCGAGGTGACCGAGGTGACCACGAACTCGGTGGCCGCGGACTGCGAGAACGGGTACGTCGCGGCCGTGACCGGCACGTCGTTGGCCCACGCCATGTGGATGTCGCCGGTGAGGAAGACCGTGTTCTTGATGTTCTTCTGGGTCAAGTGGCCCAGGAGTTCCTTGCGGTCGTCCGTGTAGCCGTCCCACTGGTCCACGTTGATCGCCAGGCCGCCGCCCGGCAGCCCCAGCAGCTCGGCCAGCGGCGCCATGATGTGGGCCGGCAGCGCGCCGAAGGCCACCGGCGAGATCATCACCGAGGTGCCGACCAGCTTCCAGGTCGCGTCCGAGGACGCCAGGCCGGCCTTGAGCCAGTCCAGCTGGGCCCGGCCGGTGATGGTGCGCTCGGGGTCGTCGACCTTGCCGCTGCCGACCTTGACCTGCTGCGAGCGGAACGACCGCAGGTCGAGCAGGTGCAGGTCGGCGAGGTTGCCGAAGCGCAGCCGGCGGTAGGTGGTGCCGGCCACCGACGGGCGGACCGGCATCCACTCGAAGTACGCCTGCTTGGCGGCGGCCACCCGGTCCGCCCAGTCGCCCTCGGCGCCCGGGGTGTGGTTCTCCGCGCCGCCCGACCAGGCGTCGTTGGCGAACTCGTGGTCGTCCCAGATCGCGATGACCGGGTGCACGCCGTGCAGCGCCTGGAGGTCGGCGTCCGTCTTGTACTTGCCGTGCCGGGTGCGGTAGTCCGACAGGCTGGTGATCTCGTGCTTCGGCTCGTGCTGGCGCACCACGTACTTGGGCTCGGGGTAGCCGCCGGTGGCGTACTCGTAGATGTAGTCGCCGAGGTGGAGGACCGCGTCCAGGTCGGTACGCGCCGCCAGGTGCCGGTACGCCGAGAAGTAGCCCGCCTCCCAGTTGGCGCAGGAGACCACGCCGAAGCGCACGCCCGGGGTCGTCGCGCCGTACTCCGGGGTGGTGCGGGTGCGGCCGGTGGCGGAGACCGTGCCGCCGGCCGTGAAGCGGTAGAAGTACGCGGTGGCCGGGCGCAGTCCGCGGACGTCGGCCTTGACGGTGTGGTCGGCCGCGGCGGTGGCGGTGGTGCGGCCGGTGGCCACGGTCCGGCTGAAGCCCTTGTCCTCGGCGACCTCCCAGGTCACCTCGGTGTCCGGGCCCAGGCCCGAGCCGGGCACGGCGTCGGGGGTCACGGTGACGCGGGTCCACAGCAGGATGCCGTCCGGCAGCGGGTCGCCGGAGGCGACGCCGTGCAGGAAGGCGGGGGCCGCCTCGGCCGCGTGGGCGGTCGAACCGGCCAGGGCCTGGGCGGCGATCGGGGCCAGCGCGGCGGTCGCGGCCGCGGCGAGCACGACCGTACGGCGGCGCGGCGCGGCGGCAGGGGCCGCCGGCTCGGAAGCAGAAGGGAGAAGACTGGTCACGGATGATCATATTACTGACCGGTATCCGCTCCCGGATAGACAAAGGACGGGCGAACTCCTAAAGTTCGCCCGCCCGTTGCCGATCTTTGCCCCGCTGTCAGCCCTTGAGGGCCTTGTCCAGCGCCTGGTTGTAGGCGTCCAGGGTCTGCGGGGTCTCGATCTTCTTGCCGTCCATCTTCAGCGTGGGCGTGCCCTGCACCCCGCTCTTGTCGAAGACCTTCGACATCTCCAGCGCCCACCGGTCGAAGGTGCCGTCGGTGACGTTCTTCTTGAACTCGGCGTTGCCCTTCAGGGCGGGCACCTGGTCGGCGATCTTCAGGAGGACCGCGTCGTCGCCGAACTTGTCGTCCGTCTCCTCGGGGTGGTTCTCCTTGGTGTACATCGCGGCCTTGAACTCGAGGAACGCGTCCGGGGAGACGTTCAGCGCCGCGCCCAGGGCGCTCAGCGCGTTCTTGGAGCCCTCGCCGCCGAAGGAGCGGTCCAGGAAGGTCGCGCCGATGTACTTCAGCTTGTACTTGCCCTCGTCGACGTCCTTCTTGATCTGCGCGCCGGCGACCTGCTCGAACTGGGCGCAGACCGGGCAGCGCCCGTCCTCGTACAGCTCCAGGGTCTTCTTGGCGTCCTTCTTGCCGAGCACCACGGTGGTGCCGTCGGTGCCCTCGGTGTTCTTCGGGGCGACCAGCTTCGCGTCGGCGGCCTTGTCCCAGCCCGAGGGCTCGTTGGCCTTCATGACCGCCACACCTATGCCGCCGGCCAGCGCCAGCACCGCGACGACCGAGCCGGCCACGATCACCTGGCGGCGGACCTTCTCCTTCTTCGCCTGGCGCTCGCGCTCGGCGCGCAGCCGCTCGCGGGCCGCGTCCTTGTTCGCCTTGCTGTTGCGGTTGCTCATGATGGATCCGTCTTCCGTGAAAAGAGAAAAGTCGAGGGGGTGCGGCGGCCGGGGCCGCCCGGAGCGGCCGCGCTCAGGCGCGGCACGCGGCGGCGGGCGGCCCGCGCCGGGCCACCGGCTGCGCGGCCACCCGGGTCCGCGGCCGCGGACGCGGCGCGGCCGCCCGGACGGTCCGCCGGGCCGGCGGAGCCGCGTACGGCACCGCCCGGGCCGCGGAGCGCAGCGGGCGGAAGGCCGTCGCGGCCGCCGCGGCCAGCACCTGCACCAGGGCCCGCTCGCCGCGCCGCAGCCACAGCGCGGCCAACAGCCCCACCGAGACGTGCGCGGCCAGCAGCAGCCAGGGGGTCGCCGGATGCTGCGCGGCCAGCACCACGGCCGGGTCCCCGGCCGGGGCCACCGCCCGGGCCAGCGGGGTGCCCACCGGCGCCCCGCCGCAGAACACGTCCAGGCCGATGGCCTTCAGCGGGCCCGACACCGGCCCCCCGGCCGGCCCGTAGCAGAGGTCCTGGCCGCTGGTCAGGACCGTGTCGGCGGCCAGCTCCAACGGCACGAGCAGCCCCGAGATCTCCCAGAAGCCCCGCTCGCGCCCGCCGAGGGCGAAGGCCGCCCCGAAGGCCGCCGCGAAGAGACCGGCCACCAGGGCGGGCGGCAGCGCCACCTCGGACATCAGCACGTGGGCGGCCGTCGAGAGCAGCACGACCACGGCGCTGAACAGCGCCGCCCGCAGTGCTCGAAGCCGTATCCCTGAGATGTCCATCGCCGCGAGTGTGCCATGAGTCCCTGTGAGAGGGGCCGGACGGCCCCCCTCGGGCGGGACCGCCGGCCCCGCCCGCCCGGGCTCAGCCGATCAGCCGGCCGTTGCGGAACAGGTCGACGAAGATCTGGTGGTCGGCCCGGGCCCGGGCGCCGTAGGCGTGCGCGAAGTCCACCAGGAGCTGCGCGAAGCCGTCCTCGTCGGCGGCGATGGCCGCGTCGATGGCCCGCTCGGTCGAGAAGGGCACCAGCGACTGGCCGCTCTCCGCCTCGTCCGCCGAGGCGTGCATGGTGGCGGTGGCCCGGCCCAGGTCCGCGACCACCGCCGCGATCTCCTCCGGGTCGTCCAGGTCCGACCAGTCCAGGTCCACGGCGTACGGGGAGACCTCGGCCACCAGCTGGCCGGCGCCGTCCAGCTCCGTCCAGCCCAGCCACGGGTCGGCGTGGGCCTGCAGGGCGCGCTGCGAGATGACCGTGCGGTGGCCCTCGTGGGTGAAGTACTCCCGCACCGCCCGGTCCGTGATGTGCCGGGAGACCGCCGGGGTCTGCGCCTGCTTGAGGTAGATCACGACGTCGTTCTCCAGGGCGTCGCTGTGGCCCTCCAGCAGGATGTTGTACGAGGGCAGCCCGGCCGAGCCGATGCCCACGCCCCGGCGCCCCACCACGTCCTTGACCCGGTAGGAGTCCGGGCGCACCAGGCTCTCCTCCGGCAGGGTCTCCAGGTACGCGTCGAAGGCCGCCAGGACCTTGTAGCGGGTCGCGGCGTCCAGCTCTATCGCGCCCCCGCCGGCCGAGAAGCGGCGCTCGTAGTCCCGGATCTCGGTCATCGAGTCCAGCAGCGAGAAGCGGGTCCGGGACCGGGCGTCGCGCAGCGCGCCGAGCAGCGGGCCCTCGGCCGTCTCCAGGGAGAACGGCGGGACCTCCTCGTGCTTGGCGCCGACCGCCAGGCGCTGGATCCGCTCCCGGTAGGAGACGGCGTAGATCCGCACCAGCTCGCTGATCTGCTCGTCGCTGAGGGCCTTGGTGTAGCCGATCAGGGCCACCGAGGCGGCGAAGCGCTTGAGGTCCCAGGTGAAGGGGCCGACGTACGCCTCGTCGAAGTCGTTCACGTTGAAGATCAGCCGGCCGGTGGCGTCCATGTATGTGCCGAAGTTCTCCGCGTGCAGGTCGCCGTGGATCCACACCCGGCCGGTGCGCTCGTCCAGGTACGGGCCGCCGTGCCGCTCCCGCTC
The DNA here is from genome assembly GCF_040684615.1 of Streptomyces sp. NPDC089919. Lineage (NCBI taxonomy): Bacteria > Bacillati > Actinomycetota > Actinomycetes > Kitasatosporales > Streptomycetaceae > Streptomyces > Streptomyces sp. NPDC089919. Next base: position 10,222 of record NZ_JBFBGK010000057.1, on the reverse strand, counting down.
CAGGTCGGCGTAGAAGAGGCAGGCGGTGCCGCGGTAGAAGGCGAAGGCCGAGGCCGCCATCTTGCGGAATTTGACCTGGAAGGCGGCCGGGTCGGCGGCGAGCAGCTGGCCGAAGGCGGTGTCGAAGACGTCGAGGATCTGCTCGGCGCGCTGCTCGGTCGTCGTCTCGGGGACCACCATGGGTGCCTCCTGGTGCACGGGCTGTTACGGGGTACTGATCGGTTCGATCCGGCAGACGCTCGGACACGTGTTCCTGGTTCTGCCAACGCCCGACGGTAGTGCCGAGTGCCCGGGGTTTGTCACCCGCCCGACGTAGACTTCCAGGTCGTCCCCCCAACCTGTCGCCCGCCCGTAACCCGACCATCCCGGAGGTCCAGCGCCGTGGCCAAGACGCCGTTCACGCACCTGCACGTTCACACCCAGTACTCCCTGCTGGACGGTGCCGCGCGGCTCAAGGACATGTTCAACGCGTGCAATGAAATGGGCATGACGCACATCGCCATGTCCGACCACGGCAACCTGCACGGCGCGTACGACTTCTTCCACTCCGCGCAGAAGGCCGGGGTCACCCCGATCATCGGGATCGAGGCGTACGTCGCCCCCGAGTCCCGGCGCAACAAGCGCCGCATCCAGTGGGGCCAGCCGCACCAGAAGCGCGACGACGTCTCCGGTTCCGGCGGTTACACCCACAAGACGATCTGGGCGGCCAACGCGACGGGCCTGCACAACCTCTTCCGGCTCTCCTCCGACGCCTACGCCGAGGGCTGGCTGACCAAGTGGCCCCGCATGGACAAGGAGACCATCAGCCAGTGGTCGGAGGGCCTGATCGCCTCCACCGGCTGCCCCTCCGGCGAGCTCCAGACCCGACTGCGGCTGGGCCAGTTCGACGAGGCCCTGAAGTCCGCCTCCGAGTACCAGGACATCTTCGGCAAGGACCGGTACTTCCTGGAGCTGATGGACCACGGCATCGAGATCGAGCGCCGGGTTCGCGACGGCCTGCTGGAGATCGGCAAGAAGCTCGGCATCCCGCCCCTGGTCACCAACGACTCGCACTACACCTACGCGAGCGAGGCCGGCGCCCACGACGCCCTGCTGTGCATCCAGACCGGCAAGAACCTCTCGGACCCCGACCGCTTCCGCTTCGACGGCTCCGGCTACTACCTCAAGTCCACGGACGAGATGTACGCCATCGACTCCTCGGACGCCTGGCAGGAGGGCTGTGCCAACACCAAGCTGGTGGCGGACCAGATCGACACCGAGGGCATGTTCAAGTTCCGGAACCTGATGCCGAAGTTCGACATCCCGGAGGGCTACACCGAGGTCACCTGGTTCCGCGAGGAGACCATGAAGGGGATGCACCGCCGCTTCCCCGGCGGCATCCCCGAGGACCGCATGAAGCAGGTCGAGTACGAGATGGACACGATCATCTCGATGGGCTTCCCGGGCTACTTCCTCGTGGTCGCCGACTTCATCATGTGGGCCAAGAACCAGGGCATCGCGGTCGGCCCCGGCCGAGGCTCCGCGGCCGGCTCGATCGTCGCCTACGCCATGGGCATCACCGACCTCGACCCGATCCCGCACGGCCTGATCTTCGAGCGCTTCCTCAACCCCGAGCGCGTCTCCATGCCCGACGTCGACATCGACTTCGACGAGCGCAGGCGCGTCGAGGTGATCAGGTACGTGACCGAGAAGTACGGCGCCGACAAGGTCGCCATGATCGGCACCTACGGCACCATCAAGGCCAAGAACGCCATCAAGGACTCCGCGCGCGTCCTGGGCTACCCGTACGCCATGGGCGACCGGCTCACCAAGGCCATGCCCGCCGACGTCCTCGGCAAGGGCATCCCGCTCTCCGGCATCCTCGACCCGCAGCACCCGCGCTACGGCGAGGCCGGCGAGATCCGCGGGATGTACGAGAACGAACCGGACGTCAAGAAGGTCATCGACACCGCCCGGGGCGTGGAGGGCCTGGTCCGCCAGATGGGCGTGCACGCCGCCGGCGTGATCATGTCCAGCGAGACCATCACCGACCACGTACCGGTCTGGGTCCGGCACACCGACGGCGTGACCATCACCCAGTGGGACTACCCGAGCTGCGAATCGCTCGGCCTGCTGAAGATGGACTTCCTCGGCCTGCGCAACCTCACGATCATGGACGACGCCGTCAAGATGGTGAAGGCCAACAAGGGGATCGACATCGACCTCCTGGCCCTGCCGCTGGACGACCCCAAGACCTTCGAGCTGCTGGGCCGCGGCGACACCCTCGGCGTCTTCCAGTTCGACGGCGGCCCCATGCGCTCCCTGCTGCGCCTGATGAAGCCCGACAACTTCGAGGACATCTCCGCCGTCTCGGCCCTGTACCGGCCGGGCCCGATGGGCATGAACTCGCACACCAACTACGCCCTGCGCAAGAACAAGCAGCAGGAGATCACCCCGATCCACCCGGAGCTGGAGGGGCCGCTCGAGGAGGTCCTGGCGGTCACCTACGGCCTGATCGTCTACCAGGAGCAGGTCCAGAAGGCCGCCCAGATCATCGCCGGGTACTCCCTCGGCGAGGCCGACATCCTGCGCCGCGTGATGGGCAAGAAGAAGCCCGAGGAGCTGGCGAAGAACTTCGTCATCTTCGAGGAGGGCGCCAAGAAGAACGGCTTCAGCGACCAGGCGATCAAGGCCCTGTGGGACGTCCTGGTCCCCTTCGCCGGCTACGCCTTCAACAAGGCCCACTCGGCCGCCTACGGCCTGGTCTCCTACTGGACCGCCTACCTCAAGGCCAACTTCCCGGCCGAGTACATGGCCGGCCTGCTCACCTCGGTCAAGGACGACAAGGACAAGTCCGCGATCTACCTGAACGAGTGCCGGCGCATGGGCATCAAGGTGCTCCCGCCCAACGTCAACGAGTCCGAGTCGAACTTCGCCGCCCAGGGCGACGACGTGATCCTCTTCGGCCTCACCGCCGTCCGCAACGTCGGCCAGAACGTCGTCGACTCGATCATCAAGACCCGCAAGTCCAAGGGGAAGTACTCCACCTTCCCGGACTTCCTCGACAAGGTCGAGGCCGTGGTCTGCAACAAGCGCACCGTCGAGTCGCTGATCAAGGCCGGCGCCTTCGACGAGATGGGCCACACCCGCAAGGGCCTGGTCGCCCACCACGAACCCATGATCGACAACGTGGTCGCGGTCAAGCGCAAGGAGGCCGAGGGACAGTTCGACCTCTTCGGTGGGATGGGCGAGGAGGAGAGCAGCGAGCCCGGCTTCGGCCTGGACGTCGAGTTCTCCGACGTGGAGTGGGAGAAGTCCTACCTGCTCGCCCAGGAGCGCGAGATGCTGGGCCTCTACGTCTCCGACCACCCGCTCTTCGGCCTGGAGCACGTCCTCTCCGACAAGACCGACGCCGGCATCTCGCAGCTCACCGGCGGCGAGCACGGCGACGGCGCGGTGGTCACCATCGGCGGCATCATCTCGGGCCTCCAGCGCAAGATGACCAAGCAGGGCAACGCCTGGGCCATCGCCACCGTCGAGGACCTGGCCGGCTCCATCGAGTGCATGTTCTTCCCGGCCACCTACCAGCTGGTCTCCACCCAGCTCGTCGAGGACGCGGTGGTCTTCGTCAAGGGCCGGCTCGACAAGCGCGAGGACGTGCCCCGCCTGGTCGCCATGGAGCTGATGGTCCCCGACCTCTCCTCCGCGGGCACCAACGCCCCGGTGGTCCTGACCATCCCGGCCCTCAAGGTCACCCCGCCGATGGTCACCCGGCTCGGTGAGATCCTGCGCCACCACAAGGGCAACACGGAGGTGCGGATCAAGCTCCAGGGCCCCCGCACCACCACCGTGCTCCGGCTCGACCGGCACCGGGTCCAGCCGGACCCGGCCCTCTTCGGCGACCTGAAGGTGCTGCTCGGCCCGTCCTGCCTGGCCGGCTGAGCGGCGACCGGCCGGGTCCCGGCCGCTCGCCCAGGTGGGTGAGCGGCCGCGACCCGTCGGAATGGTTTGTGCGGACGCCCCGGACCGGGGAGGTCCGCGGCACGGCTGCGATCCGATAGGAGGCTCATGTCCTCCCGGGTACCTCCGGCCTCCGGCGCGCGTCCGGCGGCGCTCCGGAGCCCGCAGTCGAGCAGAAGGAACCCGCATGAAGATGCGCCTCGTCCTGGCCGGCGCCGCAGTGGCGGCGAGCCTCGGGCTGTGTGCCGCGACCGTGCCCGCGGCGGCGGCCCCCGCCGGCGGCCCGCTGAAGCTGAGGGTGCGCTGCGGTGACACCGCCGACCTCGTCCGGGCCGTCCGCAAGGCCAACGACCGGGCGGACGGGGCGACCATCACCCTCGCGGCCCGCTGCGCCTACCGCTTCACCGGCCCGTACCGGGACTCCGGGGCCGCGCTGCCGCCCGTCACGGGCAAGGTCACCCTCGCGGGCGACCACAGCACCCTGATCCGCTCCGTCGAGGACGAGCGCTTCCGGCTGCTCGACGTCCGCCGCCGGGCCCAGCTGGTCCTCCAGGGCGTCACCGTCACCGGCGGGGACGTCCGCGGCGACGGCGGCGGCATCCGCACCGCGGGCACCCTGCGCCTGGAGCACTCCACGGTCGCCGGCAACCGCGCCGGCGGCAACGGCGGCGGCATCGCCAACCTCGGCGGCTCCGTGGCCCTCTCCGACAGCGCGGTCCGGACGAACACCGCGTCCGGTCCCCGCGAGCGCGGCGACCAGGGCCGGGACGAGCACGGCGGAGACGGCCGGGACGAGGACCGGGGCGACGGGCCCGGCGAGGACGAGGGCCGAGGCGAGGACGGCCCCGAGGACGGCGCCGACCAGGGCGGGCCCGACGCCGGCGCGGACGACGGCGGCGCGGACGACGGCGAGGCGGCGCGGGCCCTGGCCGGCGGCGGCCCGGCCGGCGGCGGAGGCGTGTACAACGACCCGGCCGGCACCGTGACCCTCTTCCGCACGACCGTGGCCGGCAACACCGCCGAACGGGACGGCGGCGGCATCCTCAACCGGGGCTCGCTGCTGGTGCGCAACAGCCGCCTGGAGCACAACGAGGCCCGCACCGGGCACGGCGGCGGCCTGGACAACCACGGCACCGCCTCGGTCAACGGCACGGTCCTCAGCGAGAACTGGGCGGGCCACGACGGCGGCGGCGCCCGCAACGCGGGCCGCTCGGTCCTGGAGACCGGCGGCAGCGACTTCCTGCGCAACCGGGCCGGCCGGGACGGCGGGGGCGTCTCCAACGCGGGCCGGGCCACGCTCGAGCAGGCCAAGGTCCTGGCCAACCAGGCCGGCCGGGACGGCGGCGGCCTCTCCAACCGGGTCTCGCCCGGCGACGGGGTGGCGGAGCTGCGGGTCAAGCACTCCGAGGTCCGAGACAACCGGGCGGCCGGCCGCGGCGGCGGCGTCGACAACCGCTTCGGCACCACGGCCGAACTGACCCGCACCCGGGTCTCCGGGAACCTCCCGACCAACTGCGCCGGCCCGGTCGCCGGCTGCTCCGCGCACTAGGAGAGCCGCACGGCGGAAGGGCGCGCCCGGCGGTGCCGGGCGCGCCCTCCGGGGCCTGGTCGGATCAGTTGTGGCCGAACTTCTTCTGCTTGCCCTTGCGCGCCATGTCCATCGGGCTGGGGGAGGAGGAGGGGGCTTCCGCCATGGACTCCGCCGAGCCCTTGGACGTGTCCTGGCCCGACCGGGCCTGCTGCTTGGCGGGCTGCTGACGGTTCTTGTTCTTGGCCATGGTGCAAGCCTCCGTGAGGGTCTAGGGGCCAGGGCCGCCTTCACACTCACACACCCCCAGAACTCGCGCATTTTGGATCATTACTGCGCGTAATCGCCGAAAGCCCGGCCTCCGCCACGCCGATGATCGAGTTCCGGCCGTCAACGCCCCCACGGTCGGGCAGACTCGGGGAAAAGCTGACGCCAGCCCCGGAAAGTGGGTGGAACGCGTGGACCGCTGCGTCGTCCTGGTGGACGCCGGCTATCTGCTGGGCGCCGCTGCGAGCCTGCTGGCGGGGGAACCCTCCCGCTCCCGCATCACCGTCGACCACGCCGCCCTGATCCAGGGCCTGCGCGAACGCGCCGAGGCCGACACCGAGCGCCCGCTGCTGCGCATCTACTGGTTCGACGGGGCACCCGACCGGGTGCCCCAGCCCGAGCACCGGCGCCTGCGGGTGATGCCCCGGGTGACCGTCCGCCTGGGCGCGCTCACGCGCAGTGACGGCCGCTGGGCCCAGAAGGGCGTGGACGCGGCCATGCACGCCGAGCTCACCGAGCTGGCCCGCAACCGCGCCTGCTCCGACGTGGTCCTGGTGACCGGCGACGGGGACCTGCTGCCCGGCCTGATGTCCGCCAAGGAACACGGCGTGGCCGTCCACCTCTGGGCCGTCCAGGCCGCCGACGGCGACTACAACCAGTCCGAGGACCTGGTCGCCGAGGCCGACGAGCGCCGGGTGCTGGACCGGGTCTGGATCACCCGGGCCGTCCGGGCCAAGGAGACCACCGGGATCTGCGCCCCGGCCCCCGTCCCGCGCCCCGAGATCGCCGCGATCCTCTCCGCCCCGCTGCCCGAGGCCGCCCTCGCCGAGGCGGCCCGCAACGGCAGCGCCGCCGCCCCGGCCGCCCCGCTCGGCGGGCCGCTGCCCGGCGCCCTCACCGGACCGATGACGGCCGGCCGGCTCGCCGCCCCGCTGAACGCCGACGACACCGCCCAGGACGCCGTGTCGCCCACCGCCACCAAGGGCGTACCCACCCCCAAGGACCTGGCCGGGCTGCGGGCCGCCCAGGGCGCCGCCGGGCCCGCGGCGCCCGCCCCGGTACCCGCCGCCACCCTGCGCTGGTCCTCCGACAAGGGCTGGATCGAGCGCGGCGGGCCGCTGGGCGAGCCCGCCGAGACCGCCTCGCTGCCCACCCTCGCCCAGCTCACCTCCGCCGAGCAGCGCTGGGCCGACCGGGAGGAGGACATCACGACCGTCGGCGGAGACCCGTTCGAGGTCGGCCAGGTCTTCGCCCGGCGCTGGATGGAGCGGCTGCCCGAGACCGTCCACCTGCACAAGCTGTCGGCCCTCTACCCGCGGATCCCGCACCGGATCGACGGGGAACTGCTGCGCTACGCGGCCCGCTTCGGCCTGCTGGCGCACAAGGACGACCAGATCGACGAGCACGACCGCTATGCGATCCGGGCCGGCTTCTGGCGCGAGATCGACGTCACCGCCGCGGCCGAGCACACCCCGCCCACCGCCCCCGTCCCGGCCCCCGCACCGGTCTCCGCCCCGGCCCCGGACTGACCCGGGACCCCGCGCGCCCGGCCCCCGCACCCCGTGGCCGGGCCGCGACCCCGTAGGCTGCTCCCTCGTGAGCACGGGCACAGCACAGGCGGAACCAGGCGGTCGGACCCCCTCCCCGGGGGCCTCCGGGGCCTTCGAGACCGTCTGCGCGGTGCGGGACCTGGTCAAGACGTACCCGCCGCTGCGCGGCGGGCGCGGGGGACCGGCGATGCCCGAGGTGCGGGCCACCGACGGGATCTCCCTGGACGTGCGGCGCGGCGAGGTCTTCGGCCTGCTCGGCCCCAACGGCGCCGGCAAGTCCACCCTCGTGCGGCAGCTGACCGGTCTGATGCGGCCCGACTCCGGCAGCGTCGAACTGCTCGGCCACGACCTGGTCCGCCACCCCGACCGGGCCGCCCGGCTGCTGGCCTACCTGGGGCAGGAGTCCACCGCCCTGGACGAACTGACCGTCGCGCTGGCCGTGGAGACCACGGCCCGGCTGCGCGGACTGACCACCCGGGACGCGCGCGTGGCGCGGGACGAGGTCATCGAGGAGCTGGCGCTCGGCCCGATCGCCGGGCGCCCCCTCAAGAAGCTGTCCGGCGGACAGCGCCGGCTGGCCTGCTTCGCCGCCGCGATCGCCGGGGACCGGCCGGTCCTGGTGCTGGACGAGCCCACCACGGGCATGGACCCGGTGGCCCGGCGGGCCGTCTGGGAGGCCGTGGACCGGCGGCGCGCCCAGCGCGGCTGCACGGTGGTGCTGGTCACCCACAACGTCATCGAGGCGGAAACCGTGCTGGACCGGGTCGCGGTGATCGACCGTGGCCGGGTGATCGCCTGCGACACGCCCGCCGGTCTCAAGTCGACGGTGGCCGACGAGGTGCGGCTGGAGCTGGTGTGGCGCGAGCGCCCGCCGCTGGAGATGCCCGAGGTGGCCGCCCTGCGGCCGCTGGCCGCCGAGTCCGGCCGCCGCTGGGTGCTGCGGATGGGCCCCGACGACGCGCGCGCGGCGGTCGCCGCGGTGACCGGGGGCCCGGCGTTCGCGGCCCTCGACGACTTCACGCTGGCCACGCCGAGCCTGGAGGACGTGTACCTGGCCCTCGGAGGGCGGACGAAGGGGCTGGTGAAGTCGTGACCGACGCTGCTGCGGGGACCGTGTCCGCGTCCCCCGTGACAGAGCTGCCCGGCCGGCCGGTGGCCCCCGCGCCGCTGGCGCCGCGGGCGCGGCTGCTGCCGGCGCTCGGCGCCGTGTACCGGGCGCAGCTGTCGCGGGCCCGGGTGGCCCGGATCCCGCTGCTCTTCGTGGCCACCTTCCAGTCCGTCGGGATCATGATCCTGATGCGGGGGGTGGTCGACGGCGGCGGCGGCTCCGAGGCGCGGGCCGTGGTGGCCGGCTCCTCCGTGCTGGTCGTGGCCTTCGTCGCGCTCAACCTGCTCGCCCAGTACTTCGGCCAGCTGCGGGCCGGCGGCGGGCTGGACCACTACGCCACGCTGCCGGTGCCGCCCGCCTCCGTGGTGCTGGGGGCGGCCGCCGCGTACGCCTCCTTCACGGTGCCGGGCACGCTGGTGACCGCCGTCTTCGGCTGCCTGCTCTTCGGACTGCCCATGGGGGGCCTGTGGGTGCTGGTGGCGGTGGTCCCGCTGGCCGGGGCCGCGCTGGCCGGGCTCGGGGCCGCCCTCGGGCTGCTGGCCCCGCGCCAGGAGCTGGCCACGCTGGCCGGTCAGCTCGGCATGTCGGCGGCCCTGCTGCTGGGCGTGCTGCCGCCGGAGCGGATGCCCGCCCCGATCGTCTGGGCCCGGGACCTGCTGCCCTCCACGTACGGCGTCGAGGCCTTCGCCCGGACCTTCGCCCCGCACCCCGACTGGGCCGTGGTCGCCCTGGACCTCGCGGTCTGCGCCGCGGTGGGCGTGCTGTCGCTGGCCGTCGCCACCTGGGCGTACCGGCGGGCGGCGGTCCGCTGACGCGGGGCGGGCGGCCACCTGGCACGATGTCTGCGTGACCGAAGCCAACACCGTGCCCGTACCCCCCGACGCCGAGCCGGGCCGGGGCCCCTCGCCCTCCGTGGCCCAGGACCTGAAGGACGGTGCCGCGGTCGCGCTGGCCGTCGCCTTCTCGGGCATCCTGCTGGGACTGCTGTGGGTCTGGCTCGCGCCGCGGGTCCACTACGTCTCCAACGGCGAGGCGGTCTTCCTCGCGGACACCGAGAACGAGGGGCGGATCGGTGCCGACGGAACGTTCTTCCTGATCTCCCTGGGGCTCGGCCTGCTGGCCGGCGGGCTGACCTTCTGGCGGCTGCGGCGCGGGGGCGTGGCCGTGGTGGTCGGCCTGGCCTTCGGGTCGCTGCTCGCGGCGCTGCTCGGCTGGCGGCTGGGCGTCTGGCTCGGGCCGAGCCGGGACGTGGTCGCGGCGGCCAAGGCGGCGGGCAAGGGCGTGCCCTTCGACGCCCCGCTCCAGCTGCTGGCCTACGGCGTCCTGCTGGTCTGGCCGATGGCCGCGGTCGGCGTCCACCTGGCCTCCACGGCCCTGCTGACCCACCCGGAGCCGAAGCCCCCGGCCGCCCCGGCCGACTGGTACGGCTACCCGACCCCTGGGTCCGCCCCCTCTCCTGGGTCCGGCGCCCCGACTCCTGGGTCCGGCGCCCCGGCTCCCGTGTCCGGGTCCCCCGCCGCTCCCGCCCCGCTGGACCCGGCCGCCCACGACCACCCGGCCCCCGGCCTCCCCGACGAGGTCCCCCCACCCCGCTGACCCGGCGGGCCGGCGGCGCCCGCTGTACCCCTTCCAGCCTCGCCGGCGCTTGAGGCGACCGTCGCGGTGCGGCGGTGCGGGCCTGGGCTACGCCCGGCACACCCAGCCTCGCCGGCGTTTGAGGCGCGGGGTCCGGGGCGGAGCCCCGCTGTCCCCCTTGCCAGCCTCGCTGGGGGCACCTCCCAGCGGTAGCTGGGGGAGTTTGAGGCGACCGTCGCGCAGCGGCGGTGCGGG
>NZ_JBFBGK010000056.1:0-50400 GCF_040684615.1 Streptomyces sp. NPDC089919 | reverse complement strand
CTCGGGTCGGTGGCGACGTCGGCCCGGGCGGCGGCCTGGAGTTGCCGATCCTGTGCCTGCTCGCCGTTGGCCCGGGCGTGCGCGCGTTGCTGGAGCCCGCGCCTCAAACTCCCCCAGCTACCGCTGGGAGGTGCCCCCAGCGAGGCTGGTAGGCCCGTACCGCCGCTCCGCGGCCGCCGCCTCAAACTCCCCCAGCTACCGCCGGGCGGAGCCCCCAGCACGGCTGGTAGGCGAGGCATCGTCAATGGGTCGCGGGTCGGTCAGGCGGCGGTAGGAAGGTGATGGAGGTCAGGCGGGCGGCGGCGGGGCGGTCGAGCAGGGTGACGGTGGCGCAGGCAAGCGGGCGGGCGGACCCCGCAGCCAGCGAGCGGGCGGACTCGGCGGCAGGCAGGCGGACGGACCCCGCCGCACGCGGGCGAGCGGACTCCGCCGCAGGCAAGCGGGCGGACCCCGTCGCAGACGGGCGAGCCGACTCGGCGGCAAGCGGGCGAGCCGACTCAGGCGCGGGCGGGGCGGCGGATTCCGCGGCCGCCAGCAGGGCGGCGACGGCGCGCCGGTGGCGGGTGAAGGCGTAGGCGCTCACGCCGCGGCCCCGCGCCGCCTGGCCCGACAGCGCCTCCCCCGCACTCGCGTCCAGCAGCAGCAGGTGCAGCGACCGCCCCCGCCGCCGCGCGGCCCGTCCGAGCAGCCGGCGCACCCAGGCCTGGGTACCGCAGTCGTGGACCACCACGCTGCGCCCCGACCGCAGTGCCGCCCACAGGCCGGCGTAGTGCGCCACCCGGACCGCCGGCCGGTACAGGCCGTACGGCAGCCGCCCCGGCAGCCGGGCCTCCCACCGCTCGCGGACGTCCTGGGAGTCGATGGCCGGGCCGGTCACGGCCCGCTTCATCAGGGTGCTCTTGCCGCTGCCCGGCAGCCCGGAGACCACCACGAGGTCCCCGGCCGCGAACTCCAGCCGCCGGGGCCCGGCGGCGCCCAGCCCCCGCAGGTCCCGCACCCGGCCGGCCGGGGCCGCCGCGGCCGGCGCCGCGCTGCGCCGGTCCGGCTGGACCGGCACGGCCAGGGCCGCCCCGTCCGGCACCGTCACCGCTCCGAAGATCCGCACAGCGATCGCCTCCCCTGAGGGCCCCTCCCAGCGGCAGCTGGGGGAAGGGTCAACCGGACCCATGCCCACTAAGTGTAAAGAGACGGTAATGCGAGGGGTACGGTTCCCGCGGAGCCGGCTGCCGCCCCGCCCCGTCCCCCGCCCCCACCCGGAGATTTGCCCCGGGGCCCGGCCCCCCGTTCCCGCCGGACGCGTGCAATGATGTGCGCGCCAACTCCATACAGGCCGCTTGAATCCGCGCGGGAGAGTTCCGGGCCCTGCCACCGGCAGGCCGCACCGGGCGCCGAAGGAGCAAGACCCTCCCTTGAATCTCTCAGGCCCAGTTACCGCGCGGGCGAGGCACATCTGAAAAGCGGGTCCGACCGGCATCGCCCACCGGACCCCACCCAAGGTGCAAGTCACCCCCGCGACGCGTAGCTTCGTACGCGCCTGCGGTCGTGACGAACCTCTCAGGTTCCGATGACAGATGGGGAGGAACCGTCCTCATCTTTTGACGCGGCCTGCCCTGGGAGCCACCCCTATGTCGAACACCCCCCGTCTGACCGCCCTCGACGCCGTGCACCGTGCCCTCGGTGCCACGATGACCGACTTCGCGGGCTGGGACATGCCGCTGCGCTACGCCAGCGAGCGGGACGAGCACACCGCCGTCCGCACGAAGGCCGGCCTGTTCGACCTCTCCCACATGGGCGAGATCACCGTCACCGGCGCCGAGGCCGTCAAGCTCCTCGACTACGCGCTGGTCGGCAACATCTCCACCGTCGGCGTCGGCCGCGCCCGCTACACGCACATCTGCCAGGAGGACGGCGGCATCCTCGACGACCTGATCGTCTACCGCCTCGGCGAGACCGAGTACATGGTCGTCGCCAACGCCTCCAACGCCCAGGTCGTGCTGGACGCCCTCACCGAGCGCGCGGCCGGCTTCGACGCCGAGGTTCGCGACGACCGGGACGCCTACGCGCTGATCGCGGTGCAGGGCCCCGAGTCCCCCGCGATCGTGAAGTCCCTGACGGACGCCGACCTGGACAACCTCAAGTACTACGCGGGCCTGCCCGGCACCGTCGCGGGCGTCCCGGCCCTGATCGCCCGTACCGGCTACACGGGCGAGGACGGCTTCGAGCTCTTCGTGAAGCCCGAGCACGCGGTGGAGCTGTGGGAGGCGCTGACCAAGGCCGGCGAGGGCGCCGGCCTGGTCCCGGCCGGCCTGTCCTGCCGCGACACGCTGCGCCTGGAGGCCGGCATGCCGCTGTACGGCCACGAGCTGACCACCGCCCTGACGCCCTTCGACGCGGGTCTGGGCCGGGTCGTGAAGTTCGAGAAGGAGGGCGACTTCGTGGGCCGCGCCGCCCTCGAGGCCGCCGCCGAGCGCGCCGCCGGCAACCCGCCGCGCAAGCTGGTCGGCCTGATCGCGGAGGGCCGCCGGGTCCCGCGCGCCGGCTTCCCGGTGGTCGCCGACGGCCAGGTCATCGGCGAGGTCACCTCGGGTGCCCCGTCCCCGACGCTGGGCAAGCCGATCGCCATGGCGTACGTCGACGCGGCGCACGCCGCGCCCGGCACCTCCGGTGTCGGCGTCGACATCCGCGGTACGCATGAGGCGTACGAGGTCGTGGCCCTGCCGTTCTACAAGCGGCAGAAGTGACGATCCCGCACCGGGATCCCGCCACCTCCTTCGTCTCACCCTCCAAGACACCCGTTCATCAGCACTCCCCCGCATCCAGGAGAATCAGGCCATGAGCAACCCCCAGCAGCTTCGCTACACCAAGGAACACGAGTGGGTCTCGGAGGTCGACGCGGACGGCGTCGCCACCGTCGGCATCACCGAGTTCGCGGCCAACGCGCTCGGTGACGTCGTCTACGCCCAGCTGCCCGAGGTCGGGGCCACCATCACCGCGGGCGAGTCCTGTGGCGAGCTGGAGTCGACCAAGTCGGTCAGCGACCTGTTCGCCCCCGTCGACGGCGAGGTCGTCGAGGCCAACCAGGACGTCGTGGACGACCCGGCCCTGGTCAACACCGCCCCCTTCGAGGGCGGCTGGCTCTTCAAGGTGAAGATCACGGGCGAGGCCGACCTGCTGACCGCCGACGAGTACGCCGCCCTCACCAAGGGCTGACCGGACCACACCGAGGGATCCCGATGTCGCTTCTGAACACTCCCCTTCACGAGCTGGACCCGGACGTCGCCGCCGCCGTCGACGCCGAGCTCCACCGTCAGCAGTCCACCCTCGAGATGATCGCCTCGGAGAACTTCGCTCCGGTCGCGGTCATGGAGGCCCAGGGCTCGGTCCTCACCAACAAGTACGCCGAGGGCTACCCGGGCCGCCGTTACTACGGCGGCTGCGAGCACGTCGACGTGGTCGAGCAGATCGCGATCGACCGCATCAAGGCGCTCTTCGGCGCCGAGGCCGCCAACGTGCAGCCCCACTCGGGCGCGCAGGCCAACGCCGCCGCGATGTTCGCGCTGCTCAAGCCGGGCGACACGATCATGGGCCTGAACCTGGCCCACGGCGGTCACCTGACCCACGGCATGAAGATCAACTTCTCCGGCAAGCTCTACAACGTGGTCCCGTACCACGTCGACGAGTCGGGCCAGGTCGACATGGCCGAGGTCGAGCGCCTCGCCAAGGAGTCCAAGCCGCAGCTGATCGTCGCCGGCTGGTCCGCCTACCCGCGCCAGCTGGACTTCGCCGCCTTCCGCCGCATCGCGGACGAGGTCGGCGCGTACCTGATGGTCGACATGGCGCACTTCGCCGGCCTGGTCGCCGCGGGCCTGCACCCCAACCCGGTGCCGCACGCCCACGTCGTCACCACCACCACGCACAAGACCCTCGGCGGTCCGCGCGGCGGTGTCATCCTGTCGACGCAGGAACTGGCCAAGAAGATCAACTCCGCGGTCTTCCCCGGTCAGCAGGGCGGCCCGCTGGAGCACGTGATCGCGGCCAAGGCGGTCTCCTTCAAGGTCGCCGCCTCGCCCGAGTTCAAGGAGCGCCAGGAGCGCACCCTGGCCGGCGCGAAGGCCATCGCCGAGCGCCTGGTGCAGGACGACGTCAAGGCCGTGGGCGTGGACGTGCTGTCCGGCGGCACCGACGTGCACCTGGTCCTGGTGGACCTGCGCAACTCCGAGCTGGACGGCCAGCAGGCCGAGGACCGGCTCCACGAGATCGGCATCACGGTCAACCGGAACGCCATCCCGAACGACCCGCGGCCGCCGATGGTGACCTCGGGCCTGCGGATCGGTACCCCGGCCCTGGCCACCCGCGGTTTCCAGGCCGAGGACTTCACCGAGGTCGCGGACATCATCGCCGAGGCGCTGAAGCCCGCGTACGACAGCGACGCCCTCAAGGGCCGGGTCTCCGCGCTGGCCGCGAAGCACCCGCTGTACCCCTCGCTGTAAGGCGGTCCGCCGCTCCGTACGGCGTACGAGCAGGGCCCGGCCTGCGGTTCCCACAGGCCGGGCCTTTCTCATGACCAACGTCCCAGGCGGTGGGCCCTGATGCCTCTGATTGCGCCAAATATTCGTAAATAGGCTCGACATAAGGCATCCCCCCGTCAAGGACGACAGGCAGGCACCCTCATGGACATGAGTGCGGCGAACCGGAAGGGACTCAGTCTCTTCGCGCTGGTCATGATCGGCATCGGTTCCATCTTCGGCTCCGGCTGGCTCTTCGGCGCCGGCACCGCGGCCCAGGTGGCCGGCCCGGCGGCGCTGGCCGCCTGGGTGATCGGCGCGGTCTTCATCGGCATGATCGCCATGTCCTACGCGGAGGTGGGCGCGGCCTACCCGATCCCGGGCGGCATGGCCCGGTACGGCTCGATCTCGCACGGTCCGGTGCTCGGCTTCATCACCGGCTGGGCCGTCTGGATCGCGGTGGCCTCGCTGATCCCGATCGAGTCGATCGCGGCGACGCAGTACATGTCCTCGTGGAGCTTCGGCTGGGCGAAGGGCCTGGTGGACGCGGGCAGCCACCAGCTGACCGCCTTCGGCATGGCCGTGGCGCTGGTGCTGACCGTGCTGCTGTGGCTCTCGTGCTACTGGTCGGTACAGCTCCTGGCCAAGATCAACTCGCTGCTGACCCTGGTCAAGTTCGCCATCCCGGTCCTCGCGGTGGCCGCCCTGATCGCCTCCGGCTTCCACACCGAGAACTTCTCCGCCCACGGCGGCTTCGCGCCCAACGGCTGGACCGCCGTCCTGACCGCCGTCACCACCTCGGGCGTGGTCTTCGCGTTCAACGGCTTCCAGGCCGTGGTCAACCTGGGCGGCGCCGCCAAGAACCCCGGCCGGGCCATCCCGATCGCCCTGGTCGGCGCGCTCTCCCTGGGCCTGGTGATCTACCTGGCGCTGCAGACCGCCTTCCTGGGCGCCGTCCCGCCGGAGCAGCTGGCCCAGGCCGGCGGCTGGAGCGGGATCAACTTCAACTCGCCGTTCGCCGAGCTGGCCCAGCTCCTGATGATCCACTGGGTGGTGGTGATGCTCCAGTTCGGCGCCTTCATCTCGCCCGCCGGCTCCAACATCGCCAACGTGGCCTCGGCCGCGTACATGGTCCAGAACCTCGCCGAGACCGGCTTCTTCCCCAAGAAGCTCCAGCAGACCCACCCGGTCTACGGCACCGCCCGCCCGGCGATGTGGCTGAACCTCGGCTTCTCGGTGCTGCTGCTGGTCACCGTGGGCCACAGCTGGAAGACCCTGGCGCCGATCATCTCGGCCGCCATGGTCATCTCGTACCTGATCGGCCCGGTCGCGGTGGGCGTCTTCCGCCGCACCAAGCCGGACCTGCCCCGGCCGTTCCGGCTGCCGATGGCCTCCGTGCTGTGCCCGCTGACCTTCGTCTTCGCCGCCTGTGCGCTGTACTGGTCGAAGTGGCCCAACACCGGCATCGTCACGGCCCTGACCCTGGTGGCGGCGCCGGTGGCCGCCCTGGTCCTGCGCCGCAAGGGGGAGCGGGACCTGGCCGGGCAGTTCGCCCCGGCCTGGTGGATCGTCTGCTTCCTCGGCGCGCTGTCCCTGCTCTCCTGGCTGGGCGGCACCGACTTCGGCGGCACCGGCCGCATCCCGGGCGGCCTGGACATCGCCCTGGTCGCGGCCATGGCGCTCGGTGTCTACCACTGGGCCGTCCGGGCCGGAGTCAAGGCCCACCTCGCCGGGCTCCCGGGCCCGGACCCCGTACTCGACGGCGAGGCGGACTCCACCACGGAGGCCCAGACTGCCGACCGGGAACGTGAGCTGTCCCACGCATGACCCCATAAGTACCGGTCCGGCAGGCGAACCGTTCACCTGAGCGGGTTAGGCTCGTCTGTCGGACAAAATCCGCACACATCCCCATCTCCTGCCCCTCCACGAGCAGACAAAGGAGTCCGACTCCGTGGCCATCTCCGTGTTCGACCTCTTCTCCATCGGCATCGGTCCGTCCTCCTCCCACACGGTGGGCCCGATGCGCGCCGCACGCATGTTCGTGAACCGGCTGAAGAAGGACGGCGTGCTCGCCCAGACCGCGTCCGTGCGGGCCGAGCTCTACGGCTCCCTCGGCGCGACCGGGCACGGCCACGGCACCCCCAAGGCCGTCCTGCTGGGCCTGGAGGGCCACTCCCCGCGCACCGTCGACGTCGAGTCCGCGGACGACGAGGTCGAGCGGATCCGGCAGAGCGGCAGGCTGCGCCTGCTGGGCGCCGAGATAGGGGACGTCCACGAGATCGCCTTCGACGAGCCGAACCAGCTGATCCTGCACCGCCGCCGCTCGCTGCCGTACCACGCCAACGGCATGACCCTCTTCGCCTACGACGAGGCCGGGGCCCCGCTGCTGGAGAAGACCTACTACTCGGTCGGCGGCGGCTTCGTCGTCGACGAGGACGCGGTCGGCGAGGACCGGATCAAGCTCGACGACACCGTGCTGAAGTACCCCTTCCGCTCCGGTGACGAGATGCTGCGGCTGGCCAAGGAGACCGGCCTGTCGATCTCCTCGCTGATGCTGGAGAACGAGAAGGCCTGGCGCACCGAGGACGAGATCCGGGCCGGTCTGCTGGAGATCTGGCGGGTCATGCAGTCCTGCGTCAACCGGGGCATGTCCCGCGAGGGCATCCTCCCCGGCGGCCTGCGGGTCAAGCGCCGGGCCGCCTCCACGGCGCGCCAGCTGCGCACCGAGGGCGACCCGATGATGCACCGCTCGGAGTGGACCACCATCTACGCCATGGCGGTCAACGAGGAGAACGCCGCCGGCGGCCGGGTCGTGACGGCCCCCACCAACGGCGCCGCGGGCGTGCTGCCGGCCGTCCTGCACTACTACATGAACTTCGTCCCGGGCGCGGACGAGGACGGCGTGGTGCGCTTCCTGCTGGCCGCGGGCGCGATCGGCATGCTCTTCAAGGAGAACGCCTCCATCTCCGGCGCCGAGGTCGGCTGCCAGGGCGAGGTCGGCTCGGCCTGCTCGATGGCGGCCGGCGCGCTGGCCGAGGTGCTGGGCGGCACCCCGGAGCAGGTGGAGAACGCCGCCGAGATCGGCATGGAGCACAACCTCGGCCTGACCTGCGACCCGGTCGGCGGCCTGGTCCAGATCCCGTGCATCGAGCGCAACGGCATGGCGGCGGTCAAGGCCGTCACCGCGGCCAAGATGGCCATGCGCGGCGACGGCAGCCACAAGGTCTCCCTGGACAAGGTCATCAAGACCATGAAGGAGACCGGCGCCGACATGAAGATCAAGTACAAGGAGACCGCCCGCGGCGGCCTCGCGGTCAACGTCATCGAGTGCTGACGCACTGACGTCTGCTGAACGCCGAAGGGGCGGCGCCCGGAGAAATCCGGGCACCGCCCCTTCGCTCATGTGTCGCCGCGGTCAAGCACCGCGTCGCCCGGGATCACGCTCCGGGGAAATGGCCGAAGTACGAAGGATCGTCAAAACCCCGCGTGTCTTCGTGCCACTGGACGACTCCGGCGATCACCAGGCCCCCCTGCTGTCCGGCCCCGAGCGCGTAGAGCCTGAAGCCGGACGGGACCTCTCCGATGCGGCCGCTGTACGCCGCCCATTCGTCCTGGGGCACCTCCGTCACGGTCAGCCCGTCATAGAAGGGCTCCACCGACATGCGGGCCACTCCCCCGAAGCAGACGTCGATGCGCGACTCCGCGACACCGCCCTCGGACGTACTGCGCAGCAGGAGGCGGCGGTGGCTGACCGTGTAGGCCCACAGCTTGAACATGCGGTCGGATGCGAACAGCTCAGTCACCTGCTAGTACCCCACCTTCGACGGATCGAGGTTCCAGTTGGGTTCCTGGACACCCTCGATGCGTTTGCCCTTGAAGTACCAATGAATCCTGCTCCATTCCAAGTTGCCCACGCGGGCGTGGTAACCGACGCGGTACATCTCCCACTGGGTGGAGAACCAGCCGGAACCCGCACCCGCCTGGTAGGCCTGGACGAAGGCGTTCTGCACCTCGGCAGCGGTACCTTCACTCATTCCCTTGAACCCGTCCACGGCAATATTGACACGGACGTTCGCCTTCAGATCGGTGTCGACGTTGGCCATCCACTGGGCGTACGGAACGCCACCGGGGAGCTCCCCGATCACCGTTTGCAGAGAGGGGTCGTTCCACGTGTACGCGCCGCTCTCCTTGTGATCCAGGGCCAGGCTCTCCGAGGGGCCGTGGATGCCGAGCGTGAGCGGCGGATCCGCCTCCCCGCACGTGTTGTGCACCAGGACCGGAGTCCAACCGGCCAGCACGTAGAACGTGTGCAGCCGACCGACGGTGAGGTTGTACCGGGTGGCAGTGCCCGGGGTCCGGTGGACCCTGCGCACGTGGACCGCGTGGCCGTCAGGGGTGGTGAGGGCGTGCCCCGGGGTCAGGGATGCGGCCGGGACCCAGGTGAGGGTGGTCGCGTCCCAGAACGGGTGCTTCGAGGTGGTGTGGAGGGTTTCGGTGTCGCCCGGGGCGACCTCGACCGTGAGGTCGACCAGGTCGTCGTCGTCGTGCGCCCAAGTGGCCTCGACCGTGCGGGCACCCGCGTCCTCGCCGGTGTCCGGGTCGGCCGCCTCCACCTTGTCGCCCGCGGTGATCTCGGCGATCGGCTTCGCCGTGCCGCCGTCCATGAGGACCGGCGTGTCGGGCGAGAAGCTGCACGTCGTGCCCGGAGTGCCGGTGTTCGGCTCATCGGCGTGGCTCGCCGAAGCCGTTGCGGCCTCTGCCGCGGCCTGCGGGGTGGCACTCTCCTTCGGGGCCCCCGCGTTGCCACCGGACGCGTCGTGCGCGGCCTCCTTCGCCGCGCCGCCGGCCGTGGCCGCGCCCGGGGGGCCCTCCGCGTGCGCCTCACCGGAGGCCTTGCCCGCCTTGCTCCCCGCGCTCGAGTCCTCCCTGGCTACTTCGGAGACGCCTTCGCCACCCGGCCCGGGACCGCAGTCGCCGAGCAGCGCACCGCATGTGGCGACGAACGCACCGGCCGCGGCTTCCGCGCAGACGGGCGATGCGATGCCGCCCGTGCCCGTGACGCAGACGTAGGCTGCCGCCAGGATCACGACTGCTACGAGCGTGACCACGACGTAGGGCGCGGCCTTCTCGATGTAGTGGCCGGCACAGTTCCAGAAGCCGTGGCAGCCACCGCCGCCATGACCGCCGGACGAGGTCTTGGTCGTGGTGACGTACGTCGTCGTCTTGGTGGGCGGCGGGGTGTCGCCGGGACCGCAGTCGATGACGCAGTAGTTCATCGTCGGGTCGGTGTACCAGTTGTCGAGCCCGCTGGCGTCGCTGCCGCTGGCGGGGTTGTCGGCCGCGTAGCTGTAGCCGCCCATCTGGTTCGGATCACCGGCTTGGAAGACCGGGTCCGGGGTGAGGAAGCGGCCGCTCGTGGCGTCGTAGTTGCGCGCGCCCAGCAGGTTGAGGCCGGTTGCGGTGTCCATCGGCTGGCTGAGGAAGCCGCGGTTCTCGTCCGGAGAGACCCATGACGTGGGCTTCGGACCGCGCGCGTTGCCGTACGGGTCGTACGAGCGCCGGGTGGCCAGCAGGCTGCCCGCGTCCACGGCCGTCGTGGACGTGCCCTGGGTGTTGCGGAGCTGGTAGGTCACGCCTCCGGTGCTGCTGCGCGTGATGTCCGTGCCGTCCGGGCCACCGTAGTGGCGCAGACCGGTCCAGGTCTTGGCCGCGACGTTCAACGTGATCTGCTCGGCGCCGCCGAACAGGTAGAGGACTCGCGTCTTGTCGGTGCCTGCGACCGCGCCCGTCTGGATGAGCAGGCCACCGTCGGCGTCGTACAGGTACTTGCTCGTGGTGCTGCTGGAACCGGTCCCTGTCGTGACCGTGGCCGTCTGGCCCTCGAGGTTGTAGGTGAGGATCTGGGTCTGGCCGGCCGGTACGGCGCCGGTGTCGGCAGTCGTCCACGTCTGGCCGGCGCTGCCGCAGGTGGCGAGCGTGAGCTGCGTGCCGGCGGTGGCGTTGGCGGCGGGGTCGGTCAGGCAGACCGCGCTGTTGGCCGCGTTGACCAGGGTGCCGGTGGTGGTCGCCTTCCACTTCTGGGTGGCGTCGGTGGTGCAGGTGTCGATCACCACGAGCGTGCCCGCGGTGGTCGCGTTGGCGACGGTGTCCAGGCACATGCCGAGCACCTTGACGGTGCCGTCCGTGCCGATGGTCCACTTCTGCGCCGTGCTGGTGCCGTTGCAGGTGCCGACCTGGACCTTGGTCCCGGCGGTGGCGGCACCGCCCGCCGTCTCGATGCAGAGCTTGCCGCCTCCGGAGAGGGTGAAGCCGGTGCTCAGCGGACCGGTGGTGGACACCTTTCGGCTGACGGTGTTGCCGCTGTTCTTGTTGGCGTACGCCGGGTCGGCGTAGCCGTTCGTCCAGGTCGCCGAGCCGGTCCCCGGATTGACGCTGACCTCGGCGCCCGCCTGGTTGGGCAGGGTGGCCGCGACGGTGCCGTCGGTGCCGGTGTAGGCGATGGACTGGGTGGTGTCCGCGAGGGCGTTGCCGGACGGGTCGTGGTTGACCATGCCGGTGCGGTCACCGAGCTGGTCGAAGGTGTACGTCTGCCAGTACGGAGCCGGACCGCCGACCGTGGTGGTCTTGATCTGGCCGGAGCTGGTGGTCTTCACCCCGGTGCTGGTGCAGCCGCCGACACCGCCCACCGGCGCCGCCGTGGGCGAGGTGATCCCGGCGGTGTCCGTCCAGGCCGCCGTCAGGCGCTGGAAGGAGTCGTAGGTGAAGCACTGGGTGTCGTGCGTGGTGTTGTTCTGCAGGTCGTCGATCGCGGTGACTTCGCCGACCTGGTTGTAGCGGTAGTTGACGACGTCCAGCGCGGTGGCAGAGGTCTGCGTCATCGAGCTGGTCTGGATGGACCGGCCGGTCGTCGCGTCGAACTGGGCGAAGTTCGCCAGCTGCTTGCCGGCGGCGCCGTAGTTGGCCTGCTGCACGCGTCCGAAGGCGTCATGGACGGCCACGGACAGGTAGGCGGGGGTGTTCGAGGCGTTGATGTAGCCGCCGAACCCCGAGAGCGCGCCCTGCTGGGTGTACCCGTAGTCCACGTCCTCGGCCGGCAGGTTGCCGTCGGCCTGGTAGTGCGTCGTGGACAACCGGCCCGCGGTGGGCGTGTAGTCCGCGGACATCGTGTACGTGACGGTCCCGCCGGCGGGCGCGGTCGCCTGCCCGGCGGCGGCGAACCCCTCCGCGGCGGGGATCGTCATGCTGTCGCCCAGCGCCTGGTAGGCCGTGTTGTAGCCGGTGACCGCCTTCGTGTACGCCTTGCCGGAAGCGCCGCCCACGTACCGGGTCGAGGACGTCGGGTAGCCCTTGGCCAGGGTGTCGTACACCCACGCGGCCTGGAGCTTGGACGGGTCAGGCACGGTCTGCCACGGACCGCTGTACGAGCCGGTGCGACGGTTGTTCCAGTCGTAGGTGAAGGACGACACCTCACCGCGCGGGTCGGTGGACTGGAGCAGGTTGCCGGCGAGGTCGTACTTGTCGTACGTCCCGGTGCCCGCGTTGGGGTCCGTCTGGGAGAGCTTCTGGCCCAGGAAGTTGTACGTGTTGGACCAGGTGTTGCCCGCGTTGTCCTTGACCGTGGCCAGCTGGCCGGCAGGCGTGTAGGTGTAGCTCGTGGTGGAGTTGGCCGGCGGGACCCCGTTGACGGTGCCCTGCTTCCACAGCTGGGTGGTGCCGTCGCTCGTGACCACGACCAGCGTGGCGTCGGCGCGCACCCGGAGGGTGGAGCCGGTCGTGGCCGCGAGGCCCGTGGTCCACTTCGACACGCCGGACGGCGTGTAGATCACGAGGTTGCCGTCGGTGCCGAACTTGGCGAAGGCGCCCGGGTTTCCGGCTGTGCCGCTCGCCCAGATCTGTTTTCCGGTGGCGAGCCCGGTCAGCACCAGGTTGCCGTCGGACTGCATGGTCAGGCGGATGGTGTTGGAGGCCAGTGACGTGCCCGAGGGGATGACGTCGTTGCCCCGGAGGGTCACCGTGCCGCCGGTGTTCTTGACGACGCTCCGGACGGTCTGGCCCAGTCCGTTGGTGAAGGTGGCCGTGGACCGGCCGCCCGCGGACGGGGTGCTGTCGGTCTCGTCCGCACCCGGGTAGCTGGTGGACGTGTGCCACTGCTCGACGGCCTGGTGCCACAGGGTCGACTTGACCGACCGGCCCTGACCGTCGTAGGCGGTGGTGCTCGCCGCGGGGATCTGGTTCTCGTTCGCCGCGAAGACCGTGCCGGACGGCGCCGCCGTCGGCTCGTAGTACGGGGCGTACGAGGTGATGGGCCAGCCGTGCGAGTCGTAGAAGGAGTCCGCGATGATCCGGCCGGTGTCGCTGTCGCCCTGCGGGGTGCTCTGCGTCTGGCGCGGCTGGAGCATGCCGTCGTAGATGGCGACGGAGACGGAGTACGTGCCGTCCTCGCGCAGGGTCTTGGACGTGACCGAGGTCGGGGCGCCGGGCTGGGTGACCGTGTCACCGGGGGCCGCGACGGCGCCCGGGTTGACGGAGTACGCGAAGGTGCGGTCGGCGCTCTGGCCTGCGGCCTTGTCACGACCCGGCAGCCACACCGCGGTGCGGCGGCCGAGCGCGTCGTACGTGATGTCGGTCTTGCGGCCGTTCGCGTCGGTGTGCTGGGTCTCCAGCCCCCGCAGCGGCGAGTGCGTGGAGGTGACCACCCAGTTCTTGCTGTTGGTCGTCTTGATCGTGGTCGGGGCGGTGTTGTTTCCGGAGGCGCTCCACGCCGGGGTGAAGTCGGTGTGCGTGTTCTGTCCGGTGGCGTCCAGGGCGTCCGTGACGCGGCCGGCGCCGTCGTACTTCATGGCGGCGGTGGGCTGCCAGTTCTCCGTGGTGCCGGTGAAGCCGGTGCTGATCTCCGCGCCCGTGGCAGCGGCCGTGGCCGAGACCTGGCCCAGGGTGCCGAGCCCGGTCAAGGTGCCGTCACCCTTGTAGTAGATCCGCCGGTCGGCAAGGAGCGTGCCGGCGCTCACGGCCGTACCGCAGGCGCCGAGGACCGAGGTGACCTGGGACGGGTAGGACAGCATCTGCGGGTTGGTGGCCGGCGCGCTCGCGTACTGGGTGGTGCTGCACTTCTCCTGGCTCGGATCGCTCACATCACCGTGCGCGTCCGTGCTGACCGGCCGGCCCAGCGAGTCGTACGCCGTGTCGGTCTGGGTGTGCCGCCAGGTGCCGTCGGCGAGCTTGACGTAGGAGTGGCTCTGGGAGCTCTGCACCCGACGGGCGGTCAGCGGGGGCAGGGTGGACAGGGCCGGCTTGGTCTCGCCGGGGTGGTCGGTCTGCTCCCAGTTGCTCCACGCAGTCTGCGGGACGCTGAGCGTCTGGGTCGAGGTCGTGGGTCCGGTGATCGTCGTGGACGTGATCGAGCCGCCCGCGGCCGAGTAGACGTCCTGCTGGAGTTCGGTGCCGGCCAGGTGGTCGGCGTCGGTGACCGTCTGGACGACCTGGCCGCCGGCCTTGGCGTCGACGGTGACCGAGCGGCGGGTGCCGTCGGCCTTGTAGTCGCCGTCCATGCCCTGGAGGTACGTGGAGACCGTCTGCGTGACGGGCTCGGGCGCCCGGCCGGTCTGCACCGTCACCGTGCGGAAGCCGCGGAACTGGCTCCAGGTGCGGTACTGGTCGTCGCCGAGAGCCGAGTCGTCGCGGTGCCAGGCGGCGCCCGCGTAGCTGTACGTGGCGACCCGGGAGGCGGAGCCGGCCGGGGCGGCCTTGCCGTCGGGCGTGTAGGTCCCGGCCACCGTCAGGTCCGAGGTGGTGACCTGGCGGACCGTGATCTTGTTGAACCAGTCCTCGACCGGCTTGGAGGCACCGGGCACGGCCCAGTACACCGGGTAGCAGGAGTTGGTGTTCGAGTCCGCGGTCGCGAAGGTGAGGGTCTTGCCCGCGCAGGGGTTCAGGTTGTAGTCGACCGCGATCGACTCGCCCGTCTCGGTCTGGACCGTCGAGATGCGCGGGTGGTACAGCGGCGGCGCGGACGGCTCGACGTCGTTGACGCGGTTGTCGATCTCGGTTCCGGTGAACGCCACCTTGTTGAGGGTGATGTCACTGTTGCCGTTGTTGTAGGTGTCCTTGCCGGTGTGCTGGATGGTCTGGAGCCACATCACGGCCTGGAGGAAGCCCGAGTGCGCCGGGTCGACCGAGGTGCCGGTGACCGGGTCGACCGCACCGCCCGCGGCCGAGAAGACGTGGCCGAGCTGGTAGGAGTCGACGTCCACCAGCTTGTCGGTGTTCGCGTCCTTGACGTGCACCTTGGTGGTGATCGAGTCCAGGCGCGTGGTGGACCAGAAGGTCGGGCCGGCGATCACGCAGACGTCCGCGGGGACGGTGGTGGCCCCGTCGGGGATCGTCGTCTTGTCCGTGGAGTCGCAGTGCTGGTCCCACGGGGTGTCCGGCCAGTGCGGGGAGGTCGAGTCCTTCAGGTTGCCGGCCGAGCAGTCCGTGAACGTCGCGTCGGTCTGGCAGCGCTGCTTGGTGCCGAACACGACCTGTGCCGAGGGCGTCCGCTTGGCCAGCGCGTCGGCCAGCATGTAGCCGTACGAGATGGAGTCGAGGTTGCCGCCCCGGACGTACGGGGTCAGGGTGCCGAACTTGCCGTCGGGCGCCTGCCCGCCGCCGAGGCTGTAGTAGTTGGTCTGGGTCGAGTAGTCGAACCGCTGGACCAGGCCGTTCGGCGAGACGACGAAGTCGAGGTTCCAGCGCCAGCCCTCCGGCTTGGCGCAGCGGGAGGCCTTGCCCTTGGCCGAGTCGTAGCAGGGGTCCCCGGACTGCGGGTGGAAGACCGGCAGGCCCCAGGCGGCGTCGGTGGCGTCGTCGGTCGGGGTGCCGGTCTGCGGGACGGCGGCGGTACCGACGCCCGCGGGGGCGTGGTTCGAGCCGAAGTAGGCGGCGGTGCCGTCGGTGGTCAGGACGCGGAAGTACGTGCCGTCCTGGAGGCCGTTCTGCGCGCCGGAGAGCTCCTGGACGATCGTGCCGTCGTCACCGCGCAGCTTCCACTGGCGCAGGAGCCCAGGGACGGATGCGTCCTTGGTGTCGGGGACCAGGACGCCGGAGTGCGGACCGAAGGAGACCTGCGCGTTGGCGCCGCCCCAGCACTCGTCCCCGGAGCCCTTGAGGACCTTGTCGCCGCTGCCGTCGCGGAGCGTGCCGCAGCCGCGGTACGTCCGCTCCACGAAGCCAGGGTCGTAGCTCCAGCCGTCGCCGATCCACGTGGACTGGGAGTTGCGGGCCGAGGTCTCGCCGTCGACCGCCTGGGAGTCGTACGCGAGGCCGACGCTGGGGGCGTTGCCGCCCAGGCCCGCCGGGACGTCGATCGGGTACGAGTACGTGAACGAGCCGGTGCCGGAGGCCTGCCAGGAACCGGACGGGTTCAGGGAGGTGGCCGCGTAGTCGCCCTGGGAGCCGCCGCTGCCGGAGGTGACGCCGAGGGTGGTGCCGGCGGTCGTCTGGGCCTGGGCCGCCATGGCCTTGGCGCCCTTCGGGGCCGTGACCGCCGGGGTGCCGAGGCTGACCGTGGCGGTCAGCTGGTCGGCGGTGGCGCGGTTCGTGAACGGCACCGGGGTCTGGGTGCGGCACTTCGCCAGCTGCGGCGTGGTGAGCGCGCAGTCGGGGAGCTGGACCAGCTTGAGGCGGGAGCCGTAGCCGCCGCCGTAGGCCTTGGCGATGGCGCCGTAGTCGATGACGACCTCGACCTTGCCCGCGCCGGCGGCCTTGCCGGCGGTCGGGGCGGTCGGGGCGGTCGGGGCCAGGGAGACCAGCATGCCGTTGGCGCCGGCCTTCAGAGCCTGGTCGTGCGAGCCGACCTCGACCTTCACCGAGGCCGGGACCGGGTTCCTGCCCGTCTTCGCCGGGGCCACCCACACGGGCAGCGCGCCGGCCTTCGCGGGCGACTTCGACGCCTTGAGGCCGCGGGCGCCGTCCGTCAGCTTCACCGTCGTCGAGCCGGCCTTCGGCCAGGACTGCCGGCCGGGCCGGTAGCGCTCGACCGGCTTGTAGCCGGCGCGGTCGGTCCGCCGGGGGCCGGCCGGTCCGGTGGTCAGGGCGTGTCCGCCCACTCCGGCGACCTCAGAGACCTTCTTCGGCTTCCAGACCTCACCGCGGAAGCGGTAGTCCCCCGCCTGGCCGTCGCGGCCCTCCCAGTCGTCGCCGCCCTTGCCCAGGGCCGCCAGTACCCGCAGGTCCAGCCCCTGAGTGACGGTCACCGGCAGGAGCAGGGCGAGCGTGGCCAAGAGCGCCACACCCAGAACGGTCCCCCCGCCCCATATCCGGAATCTCCTGCTCGCGAACCATCGTTGTCGCGCTGTCAACGTGCGCCCCCCACCTACTGGCGGCCAGCGGCCGCCGTCGTTCCAGGTCACACCAGACGTGTGACCGGCGGAGGCTATTGATGTTCTCGAGGTTTGCTCAATACGGTGATCCGACACCGCGTTCGAACGAAACCGGCCATCCCCGTGTGTGAACTGCACCTATTTATGCGGGACGAACATCCAGCCAATCGGACAAACTGCGGGCCCTGTTGTGCCGCACCGCTGCAACGCTGCCGCCGGTGCTGGGCGGAATTATCCACTCCGCCTTACTCGATCTTGCGAGGAATTTGACGCATGCTTGACCGTTCGAACCAGCCTGCGAGACGACGCAGACATCTGACGCTGCCTCAAAAAATATTTGTGGCACTTTCCTCGGCGGCCCTCGCCGCGCCCGCTTTGCCCGCCCTCGCCCAGGATCGAGAACCGGCCACCGGTGGCGCGCTGTTCAGCGCCCAGCAGGAGGCGGTCACCGAGCACCACGCCGTGCCCGTGGACGCCCTGACCACCCAGACGACGACGGTCAAGGCCAACCCCGACGGCTCCTTCACCTCCACCACCGCCCTCCAGCCCGTCCGGGTGCGCAAGGACGGCGGCTGGGTCCCGGTCGACGCCACCCTGACCCGCAACGCCGACGGCAGCTGGTCCCCCGAGGCCACCCCGCACGCCGTGGCCCTCTCCGGCGGCGGCACCGGCCCCGCGGTCCGCCTCACCCACGAGGACGGCAGCAAGCTCGCGCTCACCATGCCGTTCGCGCTGCCGACCCCCGAGGTCTCGGGCGACACCGCGCTCTACCGCTCGGTGCTCCCGGGCGTCGACCTCTCCCTGTCGGTCACCGAGCAGGGCGGCTTCAGCGACGTCCTGATCGTCCACGACAAGGCCGCCGCGGCCGACCCGCGGATCAAGGAGCTCAGGCTCGGCGCCACCACCGACGGCCTCCGGCTCACCGCTACCCCGGCCGGCGGCCTCGAGGCCAAGACGGCCGACGGCACCCTCGACTACGTCTCCCCCCGCCCGGTGATGTGGGACTCCGCCGCCCCCGAGGCCGGCACCCCGGGCGCCGGCCCGGCGGGCACCGCCCCGGTCGCCGCGGGCGCGACCGCGGTCCGCGTGACCTCCCTGGCCGACAACGCCGACGAGGCCCCCGCCTCCTCGGCCGAGGGCCCCGGCCCCGGCGCCCAGGTCGACCAGGTCCCGATGACCACCACCCCGACCGCGGTGACCCTGCGCCCGGACACCTCGGTGCTCAGCGACCCGGACACCGTGTACCCGGTCTACATCGACCCGTACACCAACCCGGTCTCCTCCACCTCGGGCCACTACACCGAGGTCTACTCCAGCTCCTCCTGCTCGAACAGCCCGCAGTACGACAAGCCGCAGTCCAACGGCGAGGGCGTCGGCTACCAGCGCTGGGGCGGCGCCTGCGGCACCGGCATGGAGCGCTCCTTCTACGGGATCAACACCAGCGGGCTCTCCCCCCAGATGGTGATCTCCAACGCGCTGGTCACGGTGAACTCCACCTACGCGGCCAGCTGGGACTGCTCCAAGGACCAGCCCATCACGCTGCACACCACCGGGACCATCAACTCCGGCACCACCTGGAACAACCAGCCGGGCACCAACGACAACCTCGGCTACCCGGCCGTGCGGACCACCATCCCCAGCGCCGCGAACTCCAACAGCAGCTGCAGCAACCACACCGCCAGCTTCACGGTGACCAACCAGGCGCAGAAGATCGCCGCCGCGGGCATCCAGGTCTGGACGGTCGGCCTGTTCGGCGACGAGACCAACTCCAGCGGCAACGACAACTACCTGCGCGTGTCGACCGTGGTCTACATGACCACGACCTTCGACATCCCGCCGAAGCCCCCGGGCAACCTGTACACCACCCCGTCGGCCGTCGGCGCGGCCGCCAACTGCACCGACACCGGCCCCGGCTGGGTCGGCGCGACCTCGTACGGCGCCGCGGGCAGCAACCTGCAGCTGCACTCCACCGTCACCACCGAGATCTCCGGTGAACTGGCGCAGGCCGTGTACGAGTTCTGGGACCGCTCCCAGCTCACCAACGGCAATCCGACCACCGTCGCCAGCCCGGCCAGCTCCTACGTGGCCTCTGGCACCGACGCCGCCGTCCCGGTCGGCATCGCCCTCAAGGACGGCCACGAGTACGGCTGGGACGCGTACGCCAAGACCAACTCGGCCGCCCACCTGAGCTCGCCCGTGAGCGACCACTGCTGGTTCCGGACGGACTTCACCGCGCCGGACGTCCCGCAGATCGCGGACAACGCCTCCTTCCCGCCGGTCGGCGGCGGGGCGGGCAGCCCGGTCGTGTACGCCGGCCCCGGCCGCACCACCGACTTCACCGTCAGCTCGACCGAGAACGCCCCCGCGGCCACCTGCACCCCCGGCCCCTGCCTCGCCAGCGGCATGGACCACTTCGTGTGGCGCCTCGACGCCCAGCCGACCGCCCAGGCGGGCACCTCGGTACCGCTGACCGGTACCGACGCCAACGGCGTGGCCGGCGGGAAGATCACCGTTCCGGTGACGCAGTGGGGCGTGCACACCCTGTACGTGGCCGCCGTGGACAAGGCCGGCAACCTCTCCAAGTCCCCGGCCAGTTACACGTACGCGGTGCCGTGGAACCCGGACACCAAGATCACTCCGGGTGACGTCGGCGGCGACGGCATCCCCGACCTGCTGGCCACCACCCGCACCGGCGACCTCGTCCTGCTGCCCGGCAACACCGACGCCGCCCAGCCGGTGGCCCCGGTGCAGCCCCCGACCAGCCAGACCACCACCCCGGCCACCGGCCCGGTGACGGTCTCCACGGCCGCGCAGTCCCCGGACGGCTCGGGCTGGAACAACTACCTGATCGCCCACCGCGGCAACACGCACGGCGCCGACGTGGACGACCTGTTCGCCTACAACAAGACGAGCAAGCAGCTCTACATCGTCAAGAACGACCTCGACTCGGGCAGCGTCTGGCCGGCCCCGCCGGCTCCGTACTCCACGTACGGCGGCTTCACCGGCAAGCGCTTCGACGTGGTCGTGAAGGACGCCTGCGAGGACTCCAACCGCGTCGCGGACGCCGCGCGCTGCCGCACCGCCGGCTACGACGCCACTACCTGGAACGTCGATCAGCTGATCACCCCGGGCAACCTCTACGGCAACACGAACAACTACCCCGCGGTGATCACCGTGGAGAACAAGAAGCTCTGGATCTACCAGACCGACGGCGGCGGCCACTTCAAGCACCCGCTGCTGCTCGGTGACGGCGACTGGTCCGGCTACACCCTGATGGGCCCCGGCACCGTCGGCGGCACCCTCACCAAGGACGCCAACGGCAAGGGCAGCGTCACCGGCGGCTCCGCCGTCATCTGGGCCCGGGACGACATCTCCGGATCGGTCACGTCCTTCCCGGTCTCCGTGGAGCCGACCACCCTCGTGCCCTCGCTGCTGCACGCCCCGGTGCGCACGGCGCTGACCTCCACCGTGACCACCACCGACGGCCAGAAGCTCTGCCTCGACGTGGACCACGCCAACCCGGCCAACGGCACCCGCGTCCAGGTCTGGTGGTGCAACCAGACCAACGCGCAGAGCTGGACCATGATGGCGGACGGCTCGATCCGTGCCATGGGCGGCTGCCTGGACGTCAACGGCAACGGCTCGGCCAACGGGACCATCGTCCAGCTGTGGAACTGCAACGGCGGCGGCTCCCAGAAGTGGGTGCTCAGCGCCGGCGGCGGCCTGATGAACCCGAACTCGGGCAAGTGCCTGGACGACCCCAACGCCAGTCAGACCCCCGGCACCCAGCTGATCATCTACACCTGCAACCAGACCAACGCGCAGGGCTGGACCGGTGGCGCCGCCGCGGGGTGGACCGCCAACCCGCCGACCGCGCTGACCCCGGTCCTGACCGCGGACGCCTACCCGGCGGTCATGTCCCCCGGTGACCTGAACAGCCCGGCCGGCGGCCCCGACGGCAACCCCGAGCTGTACGCCGTGGACACCGCGAACCAGCTCGTGGAGTACCCGGGCACCACCTCCCAGGGCGCCACCGCCGCCTTCGCCGCGCCCGTCTCGCTGGGCTCGGTCGGCAGCACGGCCACCCACGCCTGGCGGATCGACGAGGGCGCCGGCACCTCCGTCGCGGACTCCCTCGGCAACCAGCCCGCGACCCTGAACGGCGCGTACACCTGGGCCACCGACGCCACCCGCGGCAAGGTGCTCCAGCTCGGCGCCACCACCGGGTACGCGGCCACGGCGGGTCCGGCGGTGGACACCACCGGCAGCTTCTCGGTCTCGGCCTGGGTCAAGCTGGGCTCGACGACCGCCAACTCCACCTTCGTCTCCCAGCAGGACACGGACGGCAACGCGAGCGCGTTCCAGATGTACTACTCCTCGGGCTCGAAGACGTGGGCGTTCGGCACCCGGCACGGCGACCCCACGACCTCGGTCTGGTCCGCGGCGTACGCCACGTCCCCGGCGGTGGTGGGCAAGTGGACCCACCTGGTCGGCGTCTACGACACCGGCACCAGCCAGATGCTGCTGTACGTCGACGGCAAGCTCTCGGCGAGCCGGGAGTACACCGGCGCCTCGTGGAACGCGAACGGCGGCGTGCAGATCGGCCGCAAGATCACGAAGGGCGTGTACGGCGAGTACGCGAACGGCTCGGTGAGCGACGTCCGGATCTACCCGAGCGCGCTGTCCCCGGCGACCGCCGCGACCATGGGCGAGCTGCCCGGCATCTCCCAGCTCGACTGACCGGCTCCGGCCCCTGAGCGGCCCGGTCCCCACCGCCCCCGTGGCGGCGGGGGCCGGGCCGCTCCCGTTCTCCCCCGTGCGGTGCAACCGGAACCGGCCGCGGCGGTGTCTTCCCGGGTGACAGCACTGTCCCCGAGCCGAGGAGATCCGGGGGACGCCATGAAGACCATTCCCGCACCGTCCGCATTCACCACTGTCCGCGGCCGCCGTCGCGTGGCCCTGGCCACGGGCCTGGTCCTGGCCGCCGGCACCGCGCTCGCCGGGCCGGCCGCGGCCGCACCGGCCCCCGCGGCCACCGCCACCGTCCCGGGCGTCACCCACGCCCAGGTGGTCAACGCCCGCTACGCCACCCACTGCACCTACGACCGGGTCGTGATCGACCTGGCCGGAGGGCTCTACCCGGGGACCACGGTCCGCCGCGTCTCCAAGCTGGTCTACGACGGCTCGGGCAAGCCGGTCCCGCTGCCCGGCCGGTACTTCCTGGAGGTCAAGCTCTCGCCGGCCGCCGGGCACGACGAGGCGGGCCACTCCGTCTACAAGGGCCCCAAGCTGAAGCGGCTGACCCTGCCGAAGCTCAAGGGCATCGCGCTGACCGGTGACTTCGAGGGCGTGGTCACCTTCGGCCTGGCCTTCACCACCTCTCCGAAGTACAGCACCGCCAAGCTGCACCACCCGGACCGCTTCGTCGTCGACGTCCAGCACGCGAAGACCTGCTGAGAAGGGGTCGCTCCCGCCGGGACCGGGGCGTCGCAGCCGCCCACGCCCCTCCCGGCGGTTCTCCTACGATGGCCGCATGTCGCTGCCGCACGCCATCCTCACCGCCCTGCTGGAGAAGCCGTCGTCCGGTCTGGAGCTGACGCGGCGCTTCGACAAGTCCATCGGCTACTTCTGGTCCGCGACCCACCAGCAGATCTACCGGGAGCTCGGCAAGCTCGAGGAGGCCGGGCTGATCCGGGCGCTGCCGTCGGAGGTGCCGCAGCGCGGGCAGAAGAAGGAGTTCGAGGTGCTGGCGGCGGGCCGCGCGGAGCTGAGCCGGTGGGTGGCCGGCAGCCAGGACCCCAAGCCGATCCGGGACCCGCTCTTCCTGCGGCTGCGGGCCGCGGCGGTGGTCGGGGCCGGCGGACTGGCCGCGGAGCTGCACCGCCACACGGAGCTGCACCGCCGGCAGCTGGCGCTGTACGAGGCCATCGAGGCCCGCGACTTCCCGCCGGGCGCGGCGGGAGCCGACGAGGACCGCCTCCGCCGTCTGGTCCTGCGCGGCGGCATCGAGCTGGAGACCTTCTGGCTCCGCTGGCTCGAGGAAGCCCTCCCCGAGATCACCGCCCTGGACGACGGCCCCGCCGCCTAGACACCCCGGAAAACACCGGAGCCGGCCCCGGGCACACGCCCCGGGCCGGCACCGTGTCGGGCGTCACTTGTTCAGGGCGGCCCAGAACTCGTCGAAGCTCATCCGACCGTCGTGGTCGGTGTCGCGCGCGGCGATCACGGCGTCCGCGACCGGGCCGGTGACGAACGGGTCGCCCATCTCGGCCATGGCGTGCTTGAACTCCTCGGCCGTCACGAAGCCGTCGCCGTCCACGTCGAACCGGCCGAACGTCGCCTTGGCGCTGTCGATGTCCGCCACTGGGATCCACCCCTTCTTGGTGCTTGCTAGACCGGGCAAGGTTAGCGACCTTCCGGCCCTCCCCGGCACCCAGGGGAAGCACGACCTGGTCACACCCCGCCCGGCGCCCCGCCTAGGGTCTGTCCGGCGGATCAGGGGCGGACAGGCCCTAGCGGAAGATCCCCGTGTGGCCGAGGGAGTACCGGCCCGGCTGCGGGTAGACCGCGAGGCCGTGCGGGCCGCCGCCGACCGGGATCCGGGCCAGCTGCTTGCCGGTCGCGGTGTCGATCGCGTAGACCTCGCCGTTGTAGCGGCCGGAGAGCCACAGGACCTTCCCGTCGGCCGAGACCCCGCCCATGTCGGGGCTGCCGCCGTCCGGCAGCACCCACTTCTTGGTCAGCTCGTTCTTCGTGAAGTCGAAGACCGAGATCGTGCCCTCGCCGCGGTTGGAGATGTACATCTCCTTCGAGTCCCGGCTGACGTAGAGGCCGTGGCAGCCCTTGCCGGTGGGCAGCAGACTGGGGGTGGTGAACTTGGCGCCGTCGAGCACCCACATCCCGTGGGCCATCATGTCGGCGATGTAGAAGGTCTTGCCGTCCGGGGAGATCTTGACGTCCTGCGGCATGGCCCCCTCGAAGGGCAGCTTCTGCTGGCCGATGACCTCCATCTTCTCGGTGTCGACCTTGAGCAGCTCGCCGGAGAACTCGCAGGAGACGACGAAGTAGCGGCCGTCGGCGGAGAAGTCGGCGTGGTTCACGCCGAAGCAGCTGACCGGCACGGTCTTGACCCGCGCCATGGTGTGCGGGTCCCGGAAGACCAGCTCCTTGTCCATGGAGGCCATCACGACCGCGTACTTGCCGTTGGGGGTGAAGTACAGGTTGTAGGGGTCGTGCACCTCGACCGGCTTGCCGGCCTTGCCGGTGGCGGGGTCGATGGGGGTGAGGGTGTGGCCCCGGTTGTTGTTCACCCACAGGGTCTTCATGTCCCAGGAGGGCACGACGTGCTGGGGCTGCACCCCGACCGGGATGGTCTCGATGACCTCGTAGGTGGCGGGGTCGATGACGGAGACCGTGTTGGAGGTGGTGTTGGGGACGTAGACCCGGGAGGGGAAGTCCTTCACCACCGGCGAGAGCTTGTTCGGCCGGTCGGCGGCGTAGACGTCGTCGGGGGCGAGCAGCGGGGGCATCCCGGCCAGTCCGGGCGGGATCGCGGGCACCGCCCGCCCGGGGCGGGCCGCGCCCTGGGAGCCGAGCGCCTCGGGCTTGCCCTTGGGGGCGCCGCAGGCGGCGAGGGCGGCGAGGACCAGTCCCGCCAGCAGGGCGGCGGTCTTCCTGGGGAGGCAGGTGGTCATGAGGTCAGCAGCTCCGTGGTGGTCACCGGGCGCAGGTGCCTGCGCGCGAGTTCTTCGAGGAGGGCAGGCAGTGCGTCGACCGTGTCCGCATAGCCGAAGTGCAGGCTCACCACCGATCCCGGTCGGACCGTCCCGGTGACGTTGCGGATGACGGCCGCGGCGCCGGGCGAGGTGAAGTCGAGGGAGTCCACGTCGTACGACAGGACGTGCGGGTAGCCGGCGCGCCGGGCCAGCCGCTCGACCAGCGGGCTCGCGTACTGCGCGCGGGAGGGGCGGAACCAGGTGCCGATGGATCCGGTGAGACGGCGCAGCCGGTCCGCGCAGCCGGTGATCTCGGCGTACGCCTCGGCCTCGGGCATGGTGTTGACGTCGAGGTGGCGCTGGGTGTGGTTGCCCAGGTCGTGGCCGCCGTCCAGGATCCGGCGGGCCATCTCGGGGTGCGCGTCCAGCCAGCCGCCGACGGCCAGGACGGTGAGGTGGGCGCCGGCCTTCTCGGCCTCGCCGAGCAGCGCGCGGGCGGTGGCGGGGTCGCCGTTGCCGTGGAAGGTGAGGGCCACCCGGGAGCCGGCCCGGTCGCCGTGGTCGATCTGGGCGGGCCGGCCGGGCAGGGCGCGCGGGGCCGGGGCCGGGGAGCGGTGCGGCTCGGGGGCCGCGGCGCGGGGCGGCCGGGCCGCGGCGGGCCGGGCCGGGCCGTCCGGGCCCCGGTCCGCGCCGCAGCCGGCGGCGAGGCCGCCGGCGAGCGCGGCGGCGGTGGTCCGGAGCACGGCCCGGCGGTCGGGGGAAGCCTGAGGACGCTCGGAACGCAGCACGCCCCTATTTAAGGCCCGGACTGGCCGAAAGATAACGATTGACCCAATTAGGGACCTTCGTCGGAGTTGCCCGTTCGGAGGCCCCGTCCACTATGTGATCAACGATTCACCCGCACAGCGCTATACTTATTCATAGATTACGAGGCGAGTGGCCCATCTCACCTAGATTTTAGGTGGAAACTCTTACTATTTTCACACTTATGTCCGGTTCGGGACTTTTGGTGTCTGAGGCCTCGTCTGCCATAGTCGGAAACACGACTTCCCGTTGACCCGAGCGAGGTCGCCCGCCGCCGAGGACCACACCCCCTTAGGTCCTCGGCGCACTCACGAAGCCCCCGACGCGCCCCACCACGGCGACAGGGGGCTTCTGCGTGTCCGGACCCGCCCGGCGCGGGGCCCGCGGGTCAGTGCGGCTGCCGGTCGGCGACCCGCATCTCGAACCAGGTGAGCTTGCCCCGCGGTAACAGGTCGGCCCCCCACCGGTCGGAGAGCTTGTCGACCAGGAAGAGCCCCCGGCCGCTCTCGTCGAGCTCGTGCACCGGCATCAGGCAGGGCAGCCCGCGGGAGGGGTCGCGCACCTCCACCCGGATCCAGCCGCGCCGCCGGTGCATCCGCAATCCGAAGGAACGCGCTCCGGTGTGCCGGACCGCGTTGCCGACGAGCTCGGAGACGAGCAGCACCGCCTGCTCGGCGACCTGCACCGACAGGCCCCACTGGCGGATCACGACGCAGTGGGCGAGCCGCCGGGCCGTGCGGGCCGACTCCGGCAACGACGGCAGGATCACCTCGGTCTCGGCCGGGTTGCCGTGCAACTCCACTGCCTGCAGGCCCTGTTCGTCTTCCCGGGCCGCCATCGGCCGTACGCCGGAAGCGCCTTCGCGCTGCCGCGGCTGCTCCACACCCTCCAGGCCCGCCATGCACCCATCATGGAGGGCCGGGCCCGCCCGGCGGGCCGTTCCGCGCGAAAACACCCCCTCGGAACGAAGCATTCCGAGGGGGTGTTCGGCATGTGCCAAAGGCAACCTTCACACTTCGGAACCCACTCTGAGCTGCGATGACACACCGTTCAGCGGCCATCACCCAGAGTGGATCTCCATAAGTTCTTAAGGTTCCTTTAAGTCCCGGCTAATCCACCCCCAGGGAGGACCGGGGCCCCCGGGCGGCTCTCCGGACGACTCCCGGCCGGCTCCCCGGCCGGTCCGGCTCAGACGAACTTCGCCTTGCCCGGGCCCTCTTCGACGAAGCTCTTCATGCCCCGCTCGCGGTCCTCGGTGGCGAACAGCCCGGCGAACCAGTTCCGCTCGATGGCCAGGCCGGTGTCGATGTCGGCCTCCAGCCCGGCGTCCACGCACTCCTTGGCCGCGCGCAGCGCGATGGCCGGACCCTGGGCGAGCTTGGCCGCCCAGGCGTGCGCCTGCTCGTACACCTCGGCCGCCGGCACGACCCGGTCGACCAGGCCCAGGCCCAGCGCCTCGTCGGCCTTGACCATCCGGCCGGTGAAGATGAGGTCCTTGGCGCGGGACGGGCCGATCAGCCGGGACAGCCGCTGGGTGCCGCCGGCGCCCGGGATCAGGCCGAGCAGGATCTCCGGCTGTCCGAGCTTGGCGTTGTCCGCGGCGATCCGGTAGTCGGCGCAGAGCGCCAGCTCGCAGCCGCCGCCGAGGGCGTAGCCGGTGATCGCGGCGACCACCGGCTTGGGGATCCGCGCGACGGCGGTGAAGGAGTCCTGCAGCGCGCGGGACCGGGCGACCATCGCCGCGTGGTCCATCACCTGCATCTCCTTGATGTCCGCGCCGGCCGCGAACACCTTCTCACCGCCGTAGAGGACGACGGCCCGGACATCGGCGCGCGCGGTGGCCTCTTCGGCCAGGACGCGCAGGGCGTCCTGCGTGGCGATGTCCAGGGCGTTCATCGGAGGGCGGTCCAGCAGGATCGTGCCGACGCCTTCGGAGACTTCGAGAGAGATGGTCATACGGGCAGGTTAGTGCCCGTTAACCGGTCGGCGGCAACCCCCGGAGGGTGTCAGGAAACCCACTCCGACCACGGCATGTTCCAGCCGTTGAGGCCGTTCTCCGGGGCGATCTGCTTGTCCTTGGAGTTCTTCACCACGACCACGTCGCCGATGATCGAGCTGTCGAAGAACCAGGCGGCCGGGGTGGTCTTGTCGTACGCGCCGCGCACGTCGCGCAGGCCCACGCAGCCGTGGCTGACGTTCTCGGAGCCGAAGGTGCTCGAGGCCGCCCAGTAGTTGCCGTGCACGAAGGTGCCGGAGTCGGACAGCCGCATGGCGTGCGGGACGTCCTCGATGTCGTACTCCCCGCCGAAGCCGACGGTGGCGCCGTTCATCCGGGTCACCTCGTACTTCTCGCTGATCACCATCTCGCCGTTGTACGTGGTGGTGGCCGGGCCGCCGGCGGTGATCGGGAGCTTCTTGAGGACCGCGCCGTTGCGCACGACCGTCATGTGGTGGGTGGCGGCGTCGACGGTGGAGACCTGCGAGCGGCCGATGGTGAACCGCACGGTGCGGGTCTGCTTGCCGTAGACCCCCGGCCGGCCCTCGACGCCGTCGAGGTTGAGCTTGAGGGTGACCTTGGTCCCCGGGGCCCAGTACTTCTCGGGGCGGAAGTCGAGGCGGTCGTTGCCGAACCAGTGGCCCTCGACGCGCACCGCCGGGTCGGCGGTGACGGTGACGGCCTTCTCGACCGCCTCGGGGTGGGTGATGCCGCGGCTGAACTTGATCGAGACCGGCATGCCGACGCCGACCACCGAGCCGTTCTCCGGGGTGTAGTGCCCGACGAAGGTGTTCTTCGGGGTGAGCGTGGTGAAGGTGATGTCCTTGGCGGACTCCCGGCCGGCGCCGTCCTTGGCGATCGCGTGCACCTTGTACTCGGTCGCCGAGCCGAGATTGCGCTCGGGCTCCCAACTCGTGCCGTCGGCGGCCAGCTTCCCGGCGACCGCGTTGCCCTTGGTGTCGGCGACGGTGACCGTGGTCAGCTTGCCGTTGGCGGCGCTGATCTTCAGGACGCCGCTGGTGGCGACCTCCTTGGCCCCGTCGGCCGGGGTGATGCTGAGTACGGCCTGCGAGGCCTCGCTGCCGGCGGCGGCGCCCTTGGCACTGCCGCTGCCGCCGCCCTTGGCGTCATCCCCGGCCGGGGCGGGCGTACCGCCGCTGCACGCCGTGGCGACCATGAGCACCGCGCCCAGGGCGAGCGCGGACAGTGCGGTGCGGGCGCGGCCGCGTCGCGTGCGCGACTCCCCCGATATCGGCTGCACGTTCAACTTCGTCTACTCCCCGGATCCCCTGGCCCCCGCGCGCGGGCAGTCGCGCGCTTGGCGACAGGAAATCACATGGGAGGACGACGATCGGACACGGCAGTGTCACCGTTCCGTCCCAACCGATTCAGCCATCGGTACCGGGCTTGGCTCCCCAGATGTAGACCTGGTCCTCCACCCGGAGCAGGTTCCACAGCGCCTTGGCGTCCGGCAGGGCCAGGTTGACGCAGCCGGCCGAGCCGCCGCCGTCGTACAGGTCGTCGGGGCGGCCGTGGATGGCCTGGCCCTCGTCGAAGAACTGCGAGTACGGCATGGGGGCGTTGTTGTAGAGGCTGGACTTGTGGTCGATGTCCCGCCAGTAGATCTCGTGCCAGCCCAGCCTGGTCTCCTGGTCGTCCCGGCCGGTGCGGACGGGCACCGGCGCGAAGACCACGTCCCGGCCGTCCTGCACCCACAGGAGCTGGCGGTCCAGGTCCACGCAGGTGACCCGGAAGTCGCGGACCGGGCAGCGGCCGGCCGCGTTGGGGTTCTTGCGGGCCTTGACGGCCGTCATGGTGCGGTAGGTGACGAGGTTCGCGTAGCCCTCGGCGGGCTTGACGGCGTGCTTCTGCTGGAAGGCCCTGATGGCCTGGCAGTCGGCGGCGGACTGCTTCCCGTCGACCGGACGGCCGAGGTACTCCTCCAGGGGCCGCTGGTACGGGCCGGTGCGCGCCGTGCAGGGGGCCGGGGCGGGGGGCGCCGGGACCGCCTCGGCGGCGGCGGGGACCGCGGGCAGTGCGGTCAGGGCGGTCACGGCGAGCGCGCTCGCCAGGCGTATCCGGGATATCAAGCCGACCTCCAGGTCCCCCTCGCGGACAACGGGCCTTCGCACCCAGTGTCGACGGGAGACCCGCCCCGGCGCCGGGACGGGTACTCCATAAGGGGCGGCGCCCCGTGGGGCGGGGCCCGTCAGTCCTCGCCGTCCATGCCGTCCTCGTCGTCGCGGCCGTCGCCGCGGTCCTCGTCCCGGTCGTCCCGGCCGCCGCCCTTGCCGCCCTTGTCGGGCTCGCCGCGCTTGCTGGAGAGGTACTTGGTGACCACCCGGGGCGGGTTGCCGCCGACGCCGAGGGCGATCGGCCCGGTGACCGGCTTCTTCGGGAGGACGTAGCCCTCGGGGGTGTCCACCTCCCGCAGGTAGTACTCGTTCTCCGTCAGGCCGGACCACTCGCAGGTGCCGCGCTCGTCGGTGGCGCAGGGCGGCAGCGCCTCGATGTCGCGGTCCGTGCCGCGGGTCTGCAGGCCGGGCCGGCCGTTGTACTCCACCCAGAGCTCGAAGACCGCGCCGGCCAGCCGGTGCCCGTTCTTGGCGTCCGTCTTCACCACGCGCAGGGTGCCGCGGTAGTCGGGCTGGATCGCGGCGCCGCCCGGCGGCGCCTGGGCCGCCTGGGCCGCCTGGGCCGGCAGGACCGGCACCGTGGCGGCCAGTGCGGCGCCGACCACGAGGCCGAGGGTCCACATTCTTGGGGTCATGACTCTCCGTCCGTTCTCCTGGGGCTCTTGCGGTGCCCAGGGTGGCCGGAGGGGCGGGGGAGGCCGGGTCAGGACACTCCCCACTACGGCATTCCGATCAGATCATCACTCTTACGTGAGCGAGGAGCCAGCGGCCCAGTCCGCCCAGGAGAGGTTCCAGCCGCCCAGGCCGTTGTCCGGGGCGACCGTCTTGTCCTCGGAGTTGACCACCTCGATCACGTCCCCGACCAGGGTGCGGTCGAAGAACCAGCCGGCCGGGGTGTCCGAGCCGCCGCCCTTGTCGTCCCGCAGGCCCACGCAGCCGTGGCTGGTGTTGACCGAGCCGAAGGTCTCCGGGGAGGCCCAGTAGTTGCCGTGCAGGAAGGTGCCGGAGGTGGTCAGCCGCATGGCGTGGGGCACGTCGGGGATGTCGTACTCGCCGCCGAAGCCCACGGTCTGGCCGTTCATCCGGGTCACGTCGAAGAGCTCCATCACCACCATCTTGCCGTTGTAGGTGGTGGTCTTGGGCGCGCCCGCGCTGACCGGGACGGTGGACAGGACCTTGCCGTCCCGGCGCACGACCATGGTGTGCGCGGCGGCGTCGACCGTGGAGACCTGCGAGCGGCCGATGGTGAAGCGGATGGTCTTGTCCTGGATGCCGTACGAGCCGGGCGAGCCCTGGACATCCCGCAGCGACATCCGGACGGTGACCTCGGTGCCGGGCTTCCAGTAGCTGCGGGGCCGGAAGTCCAGCCGCTCGCCGCCGAACCAGTGGCCGGTGACCTCCACCGGCGGATCGGCCGTGACGGTGATGGCCCGCTCGACGTCGGCGCGGTTGACCACGGCCTTGTTGAAGGCGAAGGAGACGATCATGCCGACGCCGACGGTGGAGCGGTGCTCGGGCCGGAAGTAGCCGATGAAGCGCTCCTCGGGCACGTACGTCGTGAAGCTGGTGTGCCGGGCCTGGCGGCGGTCGTGGCCGTCGAGGGCCACGGCGTCCACGGTGTACTTGGCGGCCAGCGCGAGCTTGCCGGCGGCCGGGTCGGGGCTCCAGCTCAGGCCGTCCGCGGCGATGGTGCCGGGCACCGGCTCCTGCTGGGCGTCCTCGACCTTGGTGACCACCACCCGCTCGAGCCGCCCCTCGGGCACGCTGACCGTCAGCGGCCCCTCGGCGGGCACCGCCTTCGCGCCGTCGGCGGGCGTGACCCGGATGGCCTCCTGGGGCGCCCGCGGTTTGCCGGGCAGCGCCACCTCGACGCCCCCGCCGCCGGCCCCGCTGCACCCGGCCAGTACGGCCGTCAGCGCGCCCCACACCACCACGGCGGCCAAGCCAGCCCGTGCCCGCCTCTTCGCATCTCTCACGACCGTCCCAACGACCGCGGCGGCCCGGGGGAAACGTCGCCGGGCGGCCGGTCACGGGCTTTCGACGGGCCCGGGACTCCGCCGGACGGAGTTGAGGGGAGATCCCGGCCCTAAAACGGGGCATGACAGGGGGAAGGACCAGACGGGGGCGGGACGCGGCCGGGACGCCGCGGCCCCGCGGCCCCCGCCGGTACCGAGAGCCGCGGGAGGCCTGGGAGTGTCGAGCGCAGCGGATCAGCAGGCGGTGGCGGGGCTCGGCGGGCAGAGCCCGCCGGTCCCCCGGACGAACGGGTCGGCCCGGAGCGAGGTGCGCCCGGAGCCGGTGGCCCGGCGCCCCGCGGTGCCGGGCCCCCCGGTGTGGCCGGGGGCGCCCACGCCCCTGGGGGCCCGCTACCGGGTGGGCCCGGACGGCGTGGCGGGCACCAATTTCGCGCTGTGGGCGGGCGGCGCGGAGGCGGTGGAGCTGTGCCTGTTCGACGAGCGGGGCGGGGAGCTGACGGAGACCCGGTGCGCGCTGCCGGAGCTGACCCACGAGATCTGGCACGGCTTCGTGCCGGGGGTGCGGCCGGGCCAGCGGTACGGCTTCCGGGTGCACGGCCGCTGGGACCCGTGGACGGGCGCCCGCTTCAATCCGGCGAAGCTGCTGCTGGACCCGTACGCCCGGGCCGTGGACGGCGAGTTCGCGCTGCCGCCCGAGGTGTACGGGCACGTCCGCGACTGGCCCCAGCAGTACATCGCCGACACGGTCCGGGACGACCGGGACTCGGCGCCGTACGTCCCCAAGGGCGTGGTGGTCCATGACGACGACGACTGGGCGGACGACGTCCGGCCCAAGACGCCGTGGGCCGACTCGGTCATCTACGAGCTGCACGTGCGCGGGTTCACCATGCGGCACCCGGACGTCCCGCCCGAGCTGCGCGGCACGTACGCGGGGCTGGCGCACCCGGCGGCGATCGCGCACCTGACCGGGCTGGGGGTGACGGCGGTGGAGCTGCTGCCGGTGCACCAGTTCGCCCACGAGGACCACCTGCTGCGCCGGGGGCTGCGCAACTACTGGGGCTACAACTCCATCGGGTACTTCGCCCCGCACGCCGGCTACGCCGCCTCGGGCACCGCCGGGGCGCAGGTGGGCGAGTTCAAGAAAATGGTGCGGGCGCTGCACGCGGCGGGCATCGAGGTGATCCTCGACGTGGTCTACAACCACACCGCGGAGGCGGGCGAGCTGGGCCCCACGCTCTCACTGCGGGGCGTGGACAACCGCTCGTACTACCGGCTCCAGTCGGACCAGCGCCGGTACGCCGACTACACCGGCTGCGGCAACACCCTGAACGCCGGCCGCCCGCACGTGCTGCGGCTGATCACCGACTCGCTGCGGTACTGGGTGACGGAGATGGGGGTGGACGGCTTCCGCTTCGACCTGGCGGCGGCGCTGGCCCGCTCCATGCACGACGTGGACATGCTCTCGCCGTTCCTGGCGGTGATCGCCCAGGACCCGGTGCTGCGCCGGGTCAAGCTGATCGCCGAGCCCTGGGACGTGGGCTCGGGCGGTTACCAGGTCGGTGCCTTCCCGCCCCTGTGGACGGAGTGGAACGACCGCTACCGGGACGCGGTCCGGGACTTCTGGCGGGGTGCGCTGCCGGACGTGCGGGACCTGGGCTACCGGCTGTCCGGCTCCAGCGACCTGTACGCCTGGGGCGGCCGGCGGCCGTACGCCTCGGTGAACTTCGTGACCGCGCACGACGGTTTCACCCTGCGGGACCTGGTCAGTTACGAGCGCAAGCACAACGACGCCAACGGCGAGGCGGGCCGGGACGGCACGAACGACAACCGGTCGTGGAACTGCGGGACCGAGGGCGAGCCCGCCGAGGGCACCGCGCCCCGGATCGCCGCGCTGCGCCGCCGCCAGCTGCGCAACCTGCTCACCACGCTGCTGCTGTCGACGGGGGTGCCCATGCTGGTGGCCGGCGACGAGATGGGCCGCACCCAGCAGGGCAACAACAACGCCTACTGCCAGGACAACGAGACGAGCTGGGTGGACTGGTCGCTCCTGGAGGAGCCCGGCTGGCGGGAGCTGTGCGCGCTGACCGCGCGGCTGATCGGGCTGCGCCGGGATCATCCGGTGCTGCGCCGCCGGG
The DNA here is from genome assembly GCF_040684615.1 of Streptomyces sp. NPDC089919. Taxonomy (NCBI): domain Bacteria; kingdom Bacillati; phylum Actinomycetota; class Actinomycetes; order Kitasatosporales; family Streptomycetaceae; genus Streptomyces; species Streptomyces sp. NPDC089919. Next base: position 16,775 of record NZ_JBFBGK010000056.1, on the reverse strand, counting down.
CCTTCTTCTCGGGCCGGCCGCAGGAGGCGGACGGGCTGCGGGACCTGGCCTGGTTCACCCCGGCGGGCACGGAGATGACGGAGCGGGACTGGTACGCCCCGGCTCCCGCGGTCGGGTTGTTCCTCTCCGGCCGGGACATCCCGGGGCGGGACGCGCGCGGCCGGAAGGTCACCGACGACAGCTTCCTGGCGCTGCTGCACGCGGCGGACCGGCCGGTGGCCTGGACGCTGCCGGGGGCGCCGTGGGCGCGGACCTACGAGCTGGTGGTGGACACCACGCGGGAGGAGCAGGCGGCCGCGCCGGGGGTGCGCTACCTCGGCGGGCAGACGGTCACCCTGCCGGCGCGGGCGGTGCTGCTGCTGAAGGTGGTGGACTGACGGCACCGGGCGGGGCTCCCGCGGGGCGGGCCGAGCCCGTAGGCTCCCCGTGATCTGCGTGTCCACTTCACGGTGGGCACGTCCACGAGCGGTTCACGACACATGACGGGTGAGGTGATCGGGGTGCACGCCTTCCGGAAGATGGTGGAGTCCGGCGATCTGTCGGGGCTGGAAGCGCTGCTGGCCGAGGACGTGGTCTTCACCAGCCCGGTGGCCTTCTCCCCCTACCGGGGCCGGGCCATCACGGCCGCGATCGTGCGCGGGGCGTCCCGCGTCTTCGAGGACTTCTCCTACCAGCGGGAGTTCGACGAGACCGACGGCCGGGGCCACGCCCTGGTCTTCGACGCCACCGTCGGCGGGAAGCGGATCCAGGGCTGCGACTTCCTGCACTTCGACGAGTCCGGCCTGATCGACGGCCTGACGGTGATGGTCCGCCCGCTCTCCGCGGCCAACGCCCTGGCCGAGGCGATGGGCGCCCAGTTCGACCGCATCACCCAGGAGGCCACCGGCAACTGACCCGGCGGCCCCGGTATGCAGAGGACGGTGCGGCGCCTGCCCGGGCAGGCGCCGCACGGTCCCCGGAAGGACGATCCCTTCGAAGGCAGTCCTCAGAAGAGCAGTTCACCGGCCGGGTAGCCGCTGCCGATGCGGGTCCGGGCCGCGTAGCCGCCCGCCCCGTCGCCCTTGTAGAAGTACAGGTCGCCGGCCGCGTCGCGGCCGAGCAGGTCGGCCCGGCCGTCGCCGTTCAGGTCGCCGGGCGAGACGAGCGCCGAGTAGATGTCCCAGTTGGTGCCGATCCGGACCCGGGCCGCCTGGCCGCCCTTCCCGTCGCCCTTGAAGAGCCACAGGTCGCCGGCCGCGTCACCGGCCAGCAGGTCGGGCTCCCCGTCGCCGGTGAAGTCGCCGGGGCTCAGCAGGGTGTCGTAGCCTCCCCAGCCCGTGCCGATCCGGGTGGGCGCGGCGTACGTGTTCGCGCCGGTGCCCGCGTGCAGCCACAAGGCACCCGCCGTGTCCCTGGTGATCAGGTCGGCGCGGCCGTCCCCGGTGTAGTCCCCGGGGGCGATGATCCGGTCGTACCCGCCCCAGCCGGTGCCGGCCTGGACCCGGGTGGCGCCGGAGTAGGAGCCGGACGCGTCGGCCGGGTAGTGCCACAGGACGCCGCTCGCGTCGACCGCGGCCAGGGTGGTGGCGCGGGGCGCCCGGACCACCTGGCGGACCGCGTTCCAGCCGGTGCCGGTCTTGCAGGCGCCGGCCAGGGTGCCGTCGCCCTTGCCGGTGTAGCGGAAGACGGCGCCCGAGGAGTCCCGGCGGAAGAGTGCTCCGGTGGCGGGGGCGAAGGTCCCGCAGTCGGACCAGGAGGCCGCACCGCGCAGCATCCGGTGGTCGGAGACGGCGGGGTCGACGGGCAGGACGTCGCCCTTGGGGGTCTTGAAGTGGGCCCGGCTGAAGAAGGCGTAGTCGAGCTTCTTGTCCTCGCGGGTGGTCTCGCCGGAGCGGCAGCGGGTCTGCGTCCCGGTGGTGCAGGCCGCCGGGTCGAAGGCGTCGGCGTCGGTCTCGTCGGCCTCGAGGAAGCCGCCCTCGGCGCTGTCGCCGATGCCCTTGTCGTAGAAGGCGTTCAGGGTGGCGGTGCGGGGCGAGTGGTTGAAGTCCCCGCCGAGCACCACGGGTATGCCCTGGTCCTGCCAGGTCTTGGCCTGGGCGGCGAGCTTCTGCGCCTCGGGGACCGCCAGGGTGCCGCTGTCCCAGTAGAGGTGCACGGAGCAGGCCCAGTTGAGCCGGCTCTGCACCCAGTTCCGGACGCAGGGGATCTTGATCGGTTCGGCCTCGCCGCCGACGGTGAGGTCCAGGTCGGCGGTGGCGGTCACGGGTCCCTTGACGAGGACGGCGTTGCCGTAGTCGGCCCCGCCGCACACCGAGGACTTGCCGGTGATGGTGGGCGTGTAGTGGCCGGCGAAGCCGAGGGGCGCGAGACGGGCGAGGAGTTCGTCGTACTGGGGCCGGCAGACCTCCTGGAGGAAGATCTGGTCGGCGTTCCAGGTGCCGACCGAGGCCTGGGCGGCGATGGTGTCGATCCGCTTGGCGTTGTCGTATCCGGCGCCGGTGCACATGTTGCCGCAGATGTTGTAGCTGACGAAGCGCAGCGGCGGCGCCGTGCTCGCGGAGACGGTGTCGGCCTGGGCGGCGCCGGCGGGCACGAGCGCCGCGGCGAGCGCCAGGGTGACCGAACCGAGGGAGGCGCGAAGCGAGTGGGCGCGGAGTCGACGGTTCACCAGTTCGTTCCGATCTGGGTCGCGCCGCCGCCGGTGAAGGACGGGCCGGAGTAGCGGTAGAGATTGCCGGTGGCGGCGTTGACGGCCAGCAGGTCGCCCTTGCCGTCGCCGGTCACGTCGCCGACGCCGGCCAGGCCGCGCATGGTGTCCCAGTTGGAGCCGACCTTGACGCGGGTGCCGCCGTTGTAGTTCGGGCCGGAGTAGCGGTAGAGGTCGCCGGTGCCCTTCTCGACGGCGACCAGGTCGGCCTTGTCGTCCCCGGTGACGTCGTCGACGCCGACGAGGGTGGAGTAGACGTCCCAGCCGGTGCCGATCTTGACGCGGGAGCCGCCGGCGTAGGTCGGGCCGGAGTAGCGGTAGAGGTCGCCGGTGCCCTTCTCGACGGCGACGATGTCGCCCTTGCCGTCGCCGGTGAGGTCGCCGACGGCGGCTATGTTCGTCATCGAGTCCCAGTTGGAGCCGATCTTGACGCGGGAGCCACCGTTGTACGTGGGGCCGGAGTAGCGGAAGAGGTCGCCGTTGTTCTTGTCGACCGCGATCAGGTCGCCCTTGCCGTCGCCGGTGACGTCCCCGACGCCGACGACGTCGGAGTACGCGTTCCAGCCGAAGCCGATCTTGACGCGGGAGCCGCCGCCGTACGAGGGGCCGGAGTAGCGGTACAGGTCGCCGGTGGCGGCCTCCACGGCGACGAGTTCGCCCTTGCCGTCGCCGGTCAGGTCGCCGACGCCGGTCAGGTTGTTCATCTTGGCCTGGGGCAGCTCGGGTTCGGCCGGGTACGGCTCGGCGTGGTCGGAGCCGAGTCCGGCCGCCGGGCCGCAGTTCCCCCAGGCGCCCACGCCCTGCTCGGCGAGGACCTTCTCGCCGACGAGGATCTGCTCCTTCTTGGTGGCCTGGTGGGCGTACGGGGCGTAGCGCGTGCCACCGAACGCCTCCCAGGTGGAGGCGGCGAACTGCAGGCCGCCGTAGTAGCCGTTGCCCGTGTTGATGGACCAGTTGCCACTGGACTCGCACTGGGCGACCTTGTCCCAGGTGGCGACGGAGGCGGCCGAGGCGGGGGCGGCGGTCGCGAGGGGGAGGGTGAGCGCGGCGATCGGCGCGGCCACGAGGGCGAACAGCGCGGACTTCTTGCGGGTGAGCACGGACATCTCGAAGGCACCTCTGGGGTCGGGGCGGCGGGAGCGGGTCGTCATCGCGACCCGGTGGGGGCACGGCGGGGCCGGGGCTGGGCCCCGCCGTGCGGGAAGTGGTGTCCTGGGGGCGCTCGGCCCTGCGGATCAGGCGGCGCGGACTACCACTTGGTGCCGATCTGGACCGCGCTGCCGCCGGCGAAGCCGGGGCCGGAGTAGCGGTACAGGTTGCCGGTGGAGGCGTTGACGGCGAGCAGGTCCGGGACGCCGTCCTTGTTGAGGTCGCCGGGGCCGGTCAGGTTGATCATGGTGTCCCAGTTGGTGCCGATCTTGACCCGGGTGCCGCCGTTGTAGTTCGGCCCGGAGTAGCGGTACAGGTCGCCCGTGGAGTTCTCGACCGCGACGATGTCGCCCTTGCCGTCGCCGGTGATGTTCCCGACGCCGACGATGGTGGTGTAGATGTTCCAGCCGGTGCCGATCTTCACGCGGGAGCCGCCGGCGTAGGTCGGGCCGGAGTAGCGGTACAGGTCGCCCGTGGAGTTCTCGACCGCGATGATGTCGCCCTTGCCGTCGCCGGTGATGTCGCCGACCGACGCGATGCCGTGCATCGAGTCCCAGTTGGTGCCGATCTTCACGCGGGAGCCGCCGGCGTAGGTCGGGCCGGAGTAGCGGTACAGGTCGCCCGTGGAGTTCTCGGTGGCGATGATGTCGCCCTTGCCGTCACCGGTCACGTCCCCGACGCCGACGAGGTTGCTCATGGAGTCCCAGTTGGTACCGATCTTGACGCGGCTGCCACCGCCGAACGACGGACCGGTGTAGCGGTACAGGTCGCCGGAGGCCGACTCGACGGCGACCACGTCGCCGATACCGTCACCTGTGATGTCACCGACCGCGGTCACGTCGGTCATGCCCTTGTCGGGCACCTCGACCGGGGAGTCCGCGACCTTGTTGTAGCGGTAGCCCGTCATGCCCTGGCTCTGCATGTAGCTCTTCGTCACGGTGACGTGGCGGGCGTTGGTGCCCGGACGGGCGTGCTCGTAGATCCACATCTCGGTGTGGGAGGAGTCCGTCCACTTGTCGAAGAGCACGACGTGCGACGAGACGTTGTTGAGGGCGTCGCCCGGGAGCAGCTGGTCGTAGCCGGAGAGCTTGGTGGAGTAGTCCGGCAGCGTCCAGGTCGTCGCACCGATGCCGGCGTTGAGGTGCCAGGCCATGGAGACCAGGCCCGAGCAGTCGGTCCGGTACGAGCGGCCCTGCGGGTCGGGGTAGGTGTCGCCCTGGTTGTACGGGACGTCCCGGTCGACCCAGAACTGCGCCCGCTGGAGCATTTCCTGACGGGTGACCGAGCCGCCGACGACGGAGGTCGCCGTGGCCGCCGCCACGGCGGCCGGAGCCTTGACGGCGTGCGGTGCCGCGGCCTGGGCGGGGCTCAGACCACCGAGGACCAGGGCGCCGACCGAGGCGGCGACGGCGGTGGCGGAAGCGATACGACGGGTGGACTTGGGCATGGTCATGACAGAAATCTCCTGATGGGGTCCGCCACGCGGGCGAGGTGAAGTGAAGTGGTGTCCCCCGAGCGGCGCAGACCGCGCCGGGCAGGTGCGCAGGCGGGCACGACCGCCCTACGGGCCGGCGCTCAGGGGGAGGAAGGCGCGCAACGCGCGCTCAGGGGTGAGAAAGTCGAGGAGGAGTGCCGCACCAGAGGGGATGCGGCACACCGGAGGGTCCGGCGCCCGCGGCGCCGACCGCGGCCGGGGGCCGCGGGGCGGTCCGGGCCGGTCAGTCGCCGGGGCCCGAAGGAACCGGGGGCTGGACGGGAGCACCGGGGGGCAGTGCGGTGTAGCCCTGTCTGGAGAGGGGTGCGGCGGACCGGCCGAGCAGTGCGACCACCGCGGTCGCTGCGCCGTCGGCCCGTCCGCCGAGGAGCAGCACCGCCTCCAAGCCGACCGGGTGCGGCCGCACCCGGATGTGCTGGACGGCGTCTTCGGGGTCGCTGTGCGCCCAGAGCAGGTCCTGGACCAGATCGGCGCGCCGACGGCTGCCGTGCGCGTCCGGCGCTCCGAACAGCAGCGCCGAGATCATGTGCATGCGATCAGTCCCACCCGATGACGCGCCGGTCGACGCCGTGGGCCGCGGCGGTCCCGGCCGGCACCGCGTCCCAGCCGATGACCGGACCCGCGGCCACGACCGCGGCCGGCTTGGCCGTGTCCCAGCCGATCACCCCGGCCGCCAGGCCCAGGCCCGCCGAGGCGAGCAGGACAGTAGCAGCGGCGGCGGTGCAGGTGCGCTTGATCATCGGATCCCCCTGTGGTGAACGGCCGTTGAGGCCGGCCGGACTGGACTGCGGGAGGTTCCCGGCGCCGTTTCCGGCCCCGCTTCCCGCTCGGTGTGATCACCATGTTGTCCGGGCCGCGAGGCCTGCGGAAGGCATTCCGGGTGGCACCAACCGGCCTGGCAGCGAGGTGCCTCACCAAGCCGTCCGCCTTGCGCCAGACAGAAGATCAACAGACGATGACTCCTGTTCAGAGTGCACATGCAGGACCGCCGGACCCGCCGAACGCGGGTCCGGCACGCATTCCAGGGGTGGGGGAACACATGCTGGAAGTACTGGGGTTGGGGATCACTGCGGAGTCCGTGTACCGCGGGCTGTTGGAGCGGCCGGGGGCCGACGTCGCCGGGCTGGGCGCGCTCACGGGGCTGTCGGAGACGGAGGTACGGGCCGGTCTGGACCAGCTCATCGACATGGAGCTGCTGCAACCCTCACGGGACGTACCGGGTCAGCTCCGGGCCCTCGCACCGGACGTGGGCCTGGAGCTGGTGCTGCGGCGCCAGGAGACCGAACTGCTGCGCCGGCAGCAGGAACTGGCGGCCGGCAAGGAGGCGGTGGCCCGCGCCGTGGCCAGCTTCTCCGGTCTGCGCAGCGGTGTCGAGACCGACGGCGCCGAGCGGCTGGTGGGCCTCGACAGCATCCAGCGCCGACTGGAACTGCTCGCCCGGGACCTGCGTGAGGAATGCCTGGCCATCCAGCCCGGCGCCCAGTCGCAGGCGAGTCTGGACGCCTCCCGCCCGCTCGACGAGGACGCCCTGGCCCGCGGCGTCAGCCTCCGGGTGCTGCACCAGGACAGCGCCCGCAACGACCCGACCACCCGCGCCTACGCCAAGTGGATCTCCGAGCTGGGCGGCGAGATCCGCACCAGCCCGGTCGTACCGCACCGGATGCTGGTCTTCGACCGGACCACCGCCCTGGTCCCCATCGACCCGACGGACAGCAAGCTCGGCGCCCTGTGCACCACCACACCCGGGATCGTCGCCTCGTTGGTCGCCCTCTTCGAGCAGGCCTGGGGGGCCGCGGTCCCGCTGGGCGCCGACGCGCGTACCCACCAGCCGGGCGACGGCCCCACCCCGGGCGAGCTGGAGCTCCTCAAGCTGCTCGCCGGCGGGCTGACCGACGAGGCGGCCGGCAAGCGGCTCGGCGTCTCGCTGCGCACCGTCCGCCGCCAGATGGCCGCCCTCATGGAGCGACTGGAGGCCGGCAGCCGCTTCGAGGCGGGCCTCAAGGCCGCGCAGCGCGGCTGGCTCTGACGCCCGGCCGGTCGGGCCTCGAAGGCCCGGCCGGCCCGGTCAGGCCTTGGTCGCCAGGAAGCAGGCGACGTCCAGGGCGAGTTCGGGGGGCGGGCCGATGGCCTTGCCGGTGGCGTCGAAGCGGTAGCTGAACGAACTGCCGTGCACGCTGAAGATGTTCTTGTACTCCGGCTCGGTGCCGGTCCGCCACTCCTGCGGCAGGTCCCGGAAGGGGCCGTCGCAGGTCCGCTGGACGTACTGGACCGGGGTGGTCCGGCCGGCGTGCTTCGTGCCGGCCGCGGCGAAGAAGCGCATGGTGTGCCGGGAGCCGCAGGGGGTGGGCCGGACCCGGGTGGCGTCGGCCAGGCCGGCCGCGGGTACCGCGCAGGTGCCGCGGGCCAGGCCGAAGGCGACCGCGGTGGCCCGGCGGGCGTCGGCGGCCGGCGCCGGGGCGAGGTCCGACGCCGTGCCGAAGCCGCTGGCCAGGAAGGTGGCGGTCAGCCGGGTCACGCCCTTGAGGTGGTCGGCGCCGGGGCCGTGCTGGATCCGCTCCAGGAGCAGGGCGAGGTCGGCCTCGGCGCCCACCAGCCGGCCGCGGGAGTCCAGTCGCACGATCAGCGGCACCGGTTCGGTCATCACCCCCGGGGCGGTGGTGGTGAAGGCCAGCTTCTGGGGCAGCAGCTTCTGGGCCTCGCCGATCGGGACGGTGGTGCGGTACTCGCGCACCCCGTCGGGCCGGGAGACGGGGGTCGCGTGCGGCTTGGCCGCCGCCAGCAGTTCGGCCGCGGTGCCGCCGAAGGGCAGTACCGCGCCGGGTGCGTGCGCGGTGACGGGCGCCGCGCCCCGGGGGTCGAGGGCCTTGCGGGCGGCCGGGGAGTAGCCCAGCCAGCCGCCGTCGGCGGTGCGGGCCCGGACCTCGGCGCCGGCCACCGCGTACCGCTGGGGGTAGGCCGCCGCGCCCTCGTCCAGGTCGGCCGCGTCGGCGAAGCCCTCCGGGACGTCCCGGGTCAGCGTGGCCTCGGCGGTGCGGTCCTCGAAGTCGGCCCGGCCCTCGGTGACGTACCGGGCGGTGGCGGTCAGGCCCGCGTACTCGACGGTGGCGGTGAAGCGCAGCGAACCGGCCGCCCTGGTGGCCTCGACGGCCGCGGCGAACTGCTGCGAGAGCGGCTTGCCGAACACCCCGGAGCCCTGGCCGCCGCCGTCGCCGAAGGTGACCGAGCAGCCGGTCGCGGCCAGCAGCACCGGCAGCGCGGCGAGCGCCGCGGCGCGCAGCGGGGCCCGGCGGGGCCGACTGGCCGGACGTCCGGATTCCGGACGTCTCCGGCCGCTCCGACCGGTATCCGGATGTCCGGAACGCACTGATCTGGTCATGCTTCCCCCCGGCTGCACGTCGCTTTAATCACTGTGCGATGTCAGGAGCGAATCGTATGCTCGCGCCTGATGTCCTCATTGCCTGACTCCCCCGCCCCGCCGGCCGCCCCGCAACGCTCCGCGGTCCGCTCCCTGCTGCGCCTGTGGCCGTACGTCCGCCCGGTCAAGGCCCGCTGGCTGACGGCCGTGTTCGTCGCGATCGCCGCGTCCTGTGTGGGACTGGTGATCCCGCTGGTCCTCAAGTGGCTGGTGGACGGCCCGGTGGCGGACGGGGACACCGCGGGCGTGTGGTGGGGCGCACTGTACCTGTTGCTGCTGGGCCTGGCCGAGGCCCTGCTCTTCGGGCTGCGGCGGTGGCTGGTGGCCCGGCCGCTGTCCCGGGTGGAGTCCGCGATGCGGGCCGATCTGTACGCCCACCTCCAGCGGGTGCCGGTGGCCTTCCACGACCGGTGGGCCTCGGGGCAGTTGCTCTCCCGGGCCACCACCGACCTGATGCTGGTCCGGCTCTTCCTGGCCTTCCCGCTGACCTTCCTGGTCGTCAACGCCGTGACCCTGCTGGCCGGGGCGGTGATCCTGCTGGTGCAGCAGTGGACGCTGGGGCTGGTGCTGCTCGTCCCGGTGGTGCCGCTGACGGTGCTCTGCCGGGTCTTCGAGGCCCGGTACTCGGTGGCGGCGCGGCGGGCCCAGGACCAGGTGGGCGACCTGACCACGGTGGTCGAGGAGAGCGTCCTCGGCATCCGGATCATCAAGGGCTTCGGCCGGCACCGCAGCCAGGCCCGCGCCTTCCGGGAGCTCTCGGACGGCCTGCGCGGCACCGAGCTGACCAAGGCGCGGCAGCTGGCCGGGATCTCGGCGTACGTGACCACCCTGCCGGAGCTGGCCATCGGTACGGCGCTGGTGCTGGGCTGCGTACAGGTGGCGGACGGGGACCTGTCGGCGGGCACCCTGGTCGCCTTCCTCGCCACCGCGCTGGCGCTGCGCTGGCCGGTGGAGTCGGTGGGCTACCTGCTGGCGATGAGCCAGGAGGCGGCGACGGCCACCGAGCGCTTCTTCGAGGCACTGGACGAGCCCCGCGAGGGGGCCGGGGAGACCGCCCCGGGCACGGCGTCCGCGGACCCGGCCGGCAAGAACCCGGCCGGCACGGACCCGGCCGACGGCGGGCTGCGGTTCGACGGGGTGCGCTTCCGCTATCCCGACGCCGGGCCGGACTCGGTCCCCGTACTGGACGGCATAGACCTGCACATACGCCCCGGCGAGACGATGGCGCTGGTGGGTGCCACCGGCTCGGGCAAGACCACCCTCACCGCGCTGGTGCCCCGGCTGCACGACACCGACGCCGGCCGGATCACCCTGGACGGCGAGGACATCACGGCCATGCCCCGGGAGCGGCTGCGCTCCCTGGTGTCGGTGGCCTTCGAGGAACCGACCCTCTTCTCCGCGACCATCGCCGAGAACGTCACCATGGGCGGGCCCGAACTGGACCGGGCGCTGGAGACCGCGCAGGCCGGCTTCGCCCGCGAGCTGCCGGAGGGCACCGGTACCCAGGTCGGCGAGCAGGGCCTGAGCCTGTCCGGCGGGCAGCGGCAGCGGCTGGCGCTGGCCCGTGCGGTGGCCGGCACCCCGCGCTTCCTGGTCCTGGACGACCCGCTCTCGGCCCTGGACGTGCACACCGAGGCGCTGGTCGAGGCCGCGCTGCGGCAGGTGCTGGCGGACACCACCGCGCTGGTGGTGGCGCACCGCCCGTCGACGGTCCAGCTGGCCGACCGGGTGGCCCTGCTGTCCGGCGGCCGCATCACGGCCGTCGGCACCCATGACGAACTGCTGCACAGCAGCGCCGAGTACGCCTGGCTGATGTCGGGTACGGGCCCCTTCGGGGCGGAGGGGGACGAGCGATGAGCGCGGGCGACGGGGGCGAGGCCTTCGACCGCGACGAGCTGGTGGTACCGCCGGGGGCGACCGGGGCACTGCTGGGCAGCCTGCTGGGCCGGCGCCGGCGGGCCGCCGCGGTGGCCGGGCTGCTGCTCCTGCTGCAGGCCGCCGCCCGGCAGGCCGGACCGCTGCTGGTGGCGTACGCGATCGACCGGGGCGTGCCGGCGGTCCGGGACGGCGATCACGGCCCGCTGATCGCGGTGGGCGTGGGCTACGTGCTGTGCGCGCTGGCCGCCGGGCTGTTCGAGTACGGCTACATCCGCGCGGCGGCCCGGGTCAACCAGGACGTACTGCTCGACCTGCGCGGCCGGATCTTCCGGCACGCCCAGGCGCTGAGCCTGGACTTCCACGAGCGCTACACCTCGGGCCGGCTGATCGCCCGGTCGACCACGGACGTGGAGTCGCTGCGCGAGCTGCTGGGCGAGGGCCTGCAGGAACTCGTCTCGGTGCTGCTCTCCTTCGTCTTCATCGGCGGCATGCTGCTCTGGCTGGACCTGGGGCTGGGCGCGCTGGCGGTGGCGAGCTTCGGCCCGCTGTGGCTGCTGGTGCGCGGCTACCGGCGCCGGTCCGGGGCGGTGTACGCGGAGCGCTCCACGGCCACCGCCTCGGTGATCGTGAAGTTCACCGAGACGCTGAACGGCATCCGGCCGGTCCGGGTCTTCCGTCGGGAGGCGGCCAACGACGCGCAGTTCGCGCAGCTCAACGCCCGCCTGGAGCGCACCAACGGCGACGCGCTGCACGAGATGGCGCGGTACGTGGTCGGCTCCCGGACCACCGCCAACGTCACGGTCGCGGCGATCGTGCTGTGGGGCGGCTACCGGGTGGCCCAGGGCTCGCTCGAGCTGGGCGTGCTGGCCGCGTCCGTGCTGTACCTGCGGCGGTTGTACGAGCCGATCGACCAGCTGGCGATGTTCCTCAACTCCTGGCAGTCGGCGGTGGCCTCGATGGCGAAGATCGCCGGGCTGCTGGCGCAGGTGCCCTCGGTGCCGGAGCCGGCCGCCCCGCGCGAGCTGCCGGCCCGGACCGGGGCGCTGCCCGGCCGGGACGTGGTCTTCGAGGACGTGAGCTTCGGCTACCGCACCGGCGGCGAGGTGCTGCCGGCCTTCGGCCTGACGCTGCCGGCCGGCCAGACCGTCGCGGTGGTGGGCTCGACCGGCGCCGGCAAGTCCACCCTGGCCAAGCTGCTGGCCCGGTTCTACGACCCGTCCGCCGGCCGGGTGCTGCTGGACGGGGTGGACCTGCGCGAGCTGTCCGGGGCCGAACTGCGGCGCGGGGTGGTGATGGTGACGCAGGAGGCGTTCCTGTTCTCGGGGACGGTCGCGGAGAACATCGCCGTCGGCCGGCCGGAGGCGAGCCGGCACGAGATCGAGCAGGCCGCGAAGGCCATCGGGGCGCACGACTTCATCAGCGCCCTGCCCGACGGGTACGACACGGACGTCCGCAAGCGCGGCGGCCGGATCTCCGCCGGACAGCGGCAGTTGGTGGCCTTCGCCCGGGCGCTGCTGGCCGATCCGGCCGTGCTGATCCTGGACGAGGCGACCAGCTCGCTGGACGTGCCGGGCGAGCGGGCGGTGCAGCGGGCGATGGCGACGGTCCTCCAGGGCCGTACCGCCGTGGTGATCGCCCACCGGCTCTCCACGGTCGAGATCGCGGACCGGGTGCTCGTGATGGAGGCGGGCCGCATCGTCGAGGACGGCACTCCGGCCGGACTCATCGGCGGCGAGGGCCGGTTCGCCGCCCTCCACCGGGCCTGGCGGGACAGCCTGGTGTGAGGCCGCCGCCCGGTGGCGGCGGGCGGGGCGGGGGCCGGCGCCGGGCGCCGCGCGGGTGTGCGCGCCCGGCGGCCGTTCCCGACGTCCACCGCCGCGGACCCCCGTGCCACGACGGTGGCGACGACCTCCGCGAGCCCCCCACGGACCGCGGTGCCCGTGTGTGGCGGGCACCCCGGGGCGCGTGGGGGGAGCGGGATCCAGCCGGGGGCCGGGGGGCCGGCCGTACCCGGCTTTCGTCGCGGAACAGACATTGGCACGGCCGTGGCGGTTTCACGACGGGTTCCGGCCGTCCCGGACACCGGACAACTGTCCTGCCTGCTCAGCGCCTGTCCCGATATGCCGGACGCCGCCGCCTGGGGCCCGTGCTCGGCTCGAACTGCCCTTGTCCGCGGGGGGTGCTGGGGCAGGATGACCCGTATGGAGCCAGTCCACCGGCAGCCCGCGCCCCAGGAGGCGGGCGACGCAGCGGAGTTCGTCGACCTGATGCGGGCGCTCAAGGACCGATCGGGCTACACCTACCGGCAGTTGGAGGAGCGGGCCGCCGAGCGCGGCGAGGTGCTGCCCCGGTCCACGCTGGCGAGCGTGCTCGGCGGCCGGACCCTGCCGCGGCCGGAACTCCTCGCCGCCTTCGTCCGGGCCGGCGGCGACGAGGCCCGGATGGCCGAGTGGGTGACGGCCTGGTCCCGCCTGGCCGGCGAACCGGCCTACGGCCCCCGGCCCACGCCCCGACGGGCGGCCGAGGCCCCGCCCGCCGACGGGGCCGCGGGTACGGGCGTCTCGAATACGGGCGTCACGGGCCCGGGCGTCACGAGCACGCCCCCGGCCGCGACGGCGGGGGCCGGCCGGCCCGGGCCCGTCGGGGCCCCGGTGCCGCGGGTGCCCTGGCGGCTGACCTGGCGGACCGGCGCGGCGGCGGCGGTCACCGCGCTCGCGCTGGTGCTGGCCGGGATGTTCGCCAGTTCCGGCCGCTCCACCGGCGACGACGACCGGTCGGCCGGTCCGCCGGCCGGACCCGCCCTGCCCACCGGCTGGGTGCAGGTGCATCCGGCGGACTCCCCCGGCCTGTGCCTGAGCGACGGCCGGGTGCGCGACGGCCGGTACACCCCGCTGGTGGCCGTCCAGCGGCCGTGCGCCTCGATCGGTCCGCAGAACACCCTGCTCGCCCCGCTGGGCGGGGACCTGTACCAGATCCAGTGGCACCACCCCGACTACGGCAAGGGCTGCCTGCGGGCCCGCTCGGAACAGGACAGGGAGGGCGTCGGCCTGCTCGAACCGATGGACGACTGCACCCGCGGCAGCAGCTTCCACGTCGAGCCCTCCGGCCCGCGGGCGGCGGGCCGGTACGTCTTCCGGGTGGACGGCCAGGGCTGCGTCGGCATCCGGGGCGACTCCCGGGCGGCCGGGACGGAGGCCGTGATGGGCCACTGCACCGGCAAGGCGGGCCAGCTCTTCACCGTCGAAGCCGTCCGCTGACCCGCGCCGCCGTGCGTCCCCCAGGCCGCGCCGGCTCCCGTTTCCGGCCATCGGCGCCCGCGGCCCCGAAGTCGTGGCACGGGTGCTGCGATGATGTCCGGCACGGCGGGCGACGGACCCGCGTTCGATGAAGGGATCTGCTGCGGATGGGCAGAGCAGGGACCGCGCTGCGCGAGCTGCGCGGGGCACAGAAGTCGGCGAAGGGCGTCTCGCTCTACTCGCGGTTCGTGAACCGCCCGGCCGGCCGCTACCTGGCGGCGGGCTCCTACGCCCTGGGGCTGAGCCCGAACCAGGTCACCCTGGTGAGCGCGGCCTTCAGTTTCGCGGCCGTGGCCGCCGTCGCGCTGACCGCCCCCTCCTGGGGGCTGGGCATCGCGGTCTGGGCGGCGCTGGCCGTGGGCTTCGCCTTCGACTCGGCCGACGGCCAGCTGGCCCGGTTGCGCGGCAGCGGCAGCGCGGCGGGCGAGTGGCTGGACCACGTCGTGGACTGCGCCAAGCTCACCGCCCTGCACACCTGCGTGCTGATCGCCTTCTACCGCTTCCCCGCGGAGTACGGCATCTCGGGCCCGCACGCCGACCGCTGGCTGCTGGTGCCGCTGGGCTTCCAGTTCGCCGCGATCGTGACCTTCTTCGGCGGGCTGCTGACCGAGAAGCTGAAGCCGAAGCCCGCGCCGGGCAGCCCGGCGGCGGCGCCCTCGACCCTGCGGGCGGTGGCGCTGCTGCCGGTGGACTACGGCGTCTTCTGCCTGGTGTTCCTGCTGCTGGGCGGCAAGGACGTGTTCCGCTGGGCGTACGCGGGGCTCGGCGCGGTGGCCGTGCTCTTCCTGGTCGCCTTCCTCGCCAAGTGGTTCCGGGAGCTCAGCGCCGTTCGGCGGTGAGCTGCGGCTCGGCGGGCAGCGGCTCGGTGAGCGCGTCCAGGGCCCGGCGCAGCTGGGTACTGGACGTGTGCACCGTGTACGGGAAGTAGACGACGTCCACGCCCACGGTCGCGAAGTCCGCCTCGAGCCGGTCGCCCTTGGGGGTGCCCCGCCAGTCGTCGCCCTTGAAGATCACGTCGAAGCGGACCTGCTTCCAGGTCTCCAGCTTGTCCGGAACCGTCTCGACGAAGGCGGCGTCCACGTACTTGACGCTGCGCACGATCTCCAACCGCTCCACCAGCGGGATCATCGGGCGGCGGCCCTTGGCCAGCTCGGCCATCTCGTCGGAGACCACCCCGGCGACCAGGTAGTCGCACTGGCTGCGGGCGTGCCGGAGGATGTTGAGATGTCCGATGTGGAACAGGTCGTAGGCGCCGGGCGCGTAGCCCACTCGGTACGGCTTGCGGCCCGGCACACCGGTCTCGGACATGTCTCGCTCCGTCATCGATTACCCCCCAAATGACCGCACTCCCCAGTGCGGCGGATTATCAGACGATAGCGTGCACGTTCCGAGCCGTGCGGGTGAACGAATAGGGTGGCGAGCGCACCATCCTGGGGGGAAGGGGACGCTCAGTGTCCAGATCCGGTCGCAGAACTCTGCTTCTTGTGTCCACGAATTACGCGCCCGAACATGCCGGAATCGGGCCATATGCGACACAGATCGCCGAGCATTGGGCAGAACTCGGCCATGACACGCATGTCTTCACGGGCATGCCTCATTACCCTTCGTGGTCGCTCGAACCGGAGTACAAGGGGGCGCTCCGGCGCACGGAACAGCGCGCGGGAGTGACCCTGCACCGGCGCGCGCACACCGTCCCGGCCCGCCAGACCGCCGTCAAGCGGGCGGCGTTCGAAGGATCGATCCTGCTGCACGGCGCGGTCGCCCCGCCCCGGATGCCCCGGCCGGACGCGGTCCTCGCGCAGATGCCCAGCCTGGCCGGCGGCGTGCTGGCCGCCCGGCTCGCGGCGCGTTGGAAGGTCCCGTACGTCCCGGTCGTCCAGGACCTGATGGGTGCCGCCGCCGCGCAGAGCGGGATCAGCGGCGGCGACAAGGCCGCGGCGCTGGCCGGCCGGGCGGAGGCGTACGCGCTCAAGCGGGCCACCCTGGTCGGTGTGATCCACGAGACGTTCGTGGACAAGGTCGTCGCGATGGGCGTGGACCCGGGGCGGATCCGCCTGGTGCCCAACTGGTCCCACGTCGCCGTCCCCACCCAGCCGCGCGGCGAGACCCGCCGCCACCTGGGCTGGATGCCCGACGAGACGGTGGTGCTGCACTCCGGAAACATGGGCCTCAAGCAGGGCCTGGAGGTCCTGGTGGGCGCGGCCCGGCTGGACCCGAAGGTCCGGTTCGTCCTCATGGGGGACGGAAGCCAGCGTTCCGCTTTGGCCGAACTGTCCGCGGATGTCCCGAACCTGGACATCATCCCCCCTGCCGAGGACGGGAAGTTCCCCGATATCCTCGCGGCGGCGGACGTACTCGCCGTCACCCAGCACGCGGCCGTCCTGGACATGAGCGTGCCCTCGAAGCTGACCTCCTACTTCGCCGCCGGACGCCCGGTGGTCGCCTCGGTCGCGGCCGAGGGGGGCACGGCCCAGGAGGTCGAACGCTCGGGTGCCGGCGTGCTCGTGCCGCCGGAGGACCCGCACGCCCTGCTCAAGGCCGTACGGTCGCTGGCGGAGGACCCGGCCGCGGCCGATGCGCTGGGCGCGGCGGGACCCCGCCACGTCACGGCCCATCTCAGCCGGGACGCGGGCCTGGCGCGGATCGACGCACTGATAGACGAAGCACTTGGGGGACCCCTGCCGTGACGGAGACCAACCGGCCTGCGGCCGGTGAGGACGAGCCGGATCTCTTGCGGGATCAGTTCCGGCAGTTGACCCGGTACCGGCGGATCCTGGCCGGTGGTGTGGGTGTCGGGCTGCTGGGTGGTGCGTGGCTGGGGATCACCTCGGCGGACACGTATGTGGCGAGTTCGGA